>QMSF01000209.1 GCA_003649565.1 Thermoprotei archaeon
AATCAATATTGGACTAAAATATATATCCTCAGATGGGAGCCCTATGGCGTTGGGCTCGACCGAGCCCCATGAGGTGCGGGTGAAGCTAATGAACCCGCACCAAGGGCTAACTCCCCTCACAGAATTAAAAGTATTGAAAACTATCTAGAAGTACCATGAGGGGAGAAACGCTCAATGTTCATATCGCCAGTTAGCAGGAGGCTTGCTAGTTTGCTTAAATGAGGTAGATGACCGACTAGCATTATATCCTCGCTTATGTCTTTTAGTCTTTCAGCCCATATTTTGGGTCTGCAAGGGGGTCGAGAGCATCTGCTTGCTCTATTCCTCTTGGTGGTTTCAAGTGGCTTGCTAATATCTCGGCTGTTTGGAGGGCTCTAAGCTTGCCGCTATGAAGTATTCGTTCTATGTGGATGCCAGTTTTAGCTATGAAGCTTGCGATTTTCTCTACTTCACTCTTGCCTTTATCAGTTAATGGTCTAGCCGGATCCTCTTCTTCCCGCTTTGCCTCTCCATGCTGAACTAAGTAGAGCAGCATTATGAGGCCCCATATTGTATGAGGTTTAGACGGTCTTTTTTGTATTCCCTCTTTGGATGCAGATTTGAGCTAAATTAACTCTTTGAGGAGTGCTATAATGGAGCTTATGCGGGGTTTTTGAGGGATATAGTGAGGAATGCCATGTCGCTTCAAGGCTTCACTCACGTTTTCTCCTAATGCTATTACAAGCCTGCTTCTAAGTATTGAAGTTATTTGAGCGTCAATGCTTATCAATGCATGGAAGGCTGTCCTCGCCAAAAATATTATTGCGGCTAAAGGGTTTTGATAAAGCGTTTTGAGAAGGCTAATCGTCTCTTCTTCATTCACGATTATATCGTAAAGAGGATAGCTATGAACTGAAGCTCCGAGGTCTCTTAATCCATTTATCAGCTCTCTATTAACCTTCAATGAATGGAATACGCCTACAACTTTGCCTTTCATGGATTTTTTCCGTAGTTCCTCTAATAGGCCTTTTGATGATTCCTTCGTAGGCGCCGTTATGTTATTAAGACCATGCTGTTCAAGCTCTTTTTTTGTTTCCTCGCCTATTGCGTAGATTTGGCTTAACATCATTTTGCGCTTAAAAGATTGAGAAGACGACTTGAGAAGTAGCCTAACGGCATTTTTGCTCGTAAAAATGAGAAAATCGAAGTTTATGTTCTCTAATTGTTTTAGAGAGGCTTCAGCAATTATAGGTTTTATCTCGAGAACCCCGTAACCTTTAGCTCTAAAGCCTACTTCTTTGAGCTCTTCGGCATATCTCTTTGAGGTTTCATGAGTACCAGCAATCAATACGAGCAATATTTTCACCTTAATATTCTGCATTTAAACCATGGTTTTGGGGGCATGTTAGCTACGGCCTTGCCTATAAATATCATTGCTGGAGGCTCGAGCCTAGCCTTCTCGGCTTTGCGAGCTATGTCCCTTAGCCTTCCTTTAATTATCACTTGCTCTTTGAGCGATGCGTTTTGCACTATTGCTATGGGCGTATTCGTTTTAAGGCCTCCACTGACGAGTTCATCGATTATCTCTTTTAGCTTTGATGCACCCATGAATATTATGAGTGTATCTGCCGCTTTCGATAATGAAGCCAGATCTACTTTCTTCTTCCCCCTCTCTTCATGGCCTGTTGCTATTGATATTGAGGATGAGTATTTTCTATGGGTTATATAGATTTCAGAGTAAGCAGCTGCAGCTTGAAAGGCTGATATTCCCGGTACTATTTCGTATGGTATTCCAGCGTCTCTAAGAGCTTTGCATTCCTCTCCGACACGGCCATAAAGCATGGGATCCCCACCTTTTAACCTAACCACTATTAAGCCTTGACGAGCCTTTTCGATCATCAGCTTGTTAATGTCTTCTTGTCGATGAGGCTCTCCTCGTTCTTTACCAACGTAGATTAATTCTTTCGCTTTAACCGCGTATTTAAGGAGTTTTGGATTGACTAGTCTATCGTAAATGACTACATCACATCTTTTGAGGGCTTTAAGGCCTTTAACCGTTATCAAACCTATGTCTCCCGGCCCAGCTCCAACGATGTAGACCTTTCCCAATGTCCTTTTCAAGTCGTTACACCTCTAAGCGTTGAGAACATGTCTTTTTCCCTCCATAATTCTATAATCTCTAAGCCACCATTATCCTTGAACTTCATGTACGCCTTATATGCTAGATCATCTATAGAACAGGGATATTCATGTTCCTCTATTATGTACACCTTTAACTTGCCATCTGGAGAAACCGATGATATTGATGCTATTGCTTTATCTCCTTGAATCCTAACGTTGACTCCTATGGGGGTCCTACATCCCGCCCTTAAATGTCTAAGTATTTTCCGCTCAACTTCAACCTCAAATCGGGATGGAGGGTCTTCTATTGACTTTAAGAGGGATTTGATCTCAGAATCGCCTTTTCGGCATACTACTGCAAGTGCTCCTTGACCTGCAGCTGGCACCATTACGTCGAAGCTCAAGACTTCATACGCTAAATCTAAGTTTAATCTTTGGATCCCGACTTCAGCTATGACTATGGCATCACAGTCTCCGCGCCATAGCTTACGTATCCTAGTATCCACATTGCCCCTTATCGGTATAACGTTTAGATCAGGCCTGAAGTATTTGAGGTGCGTCATTCTTCTTAGGCTGCTGGTGCCTATGATTGCGCCGCTTGGTAATTCGCTTAGTCCCTTATGCTTCCTGCATAAAATTACGTCGTAAGGGCTCTTTCTCTTAGGAATTGAGGCTAATTCAAGTTGTGGGTCAACTATGGTTGGATAGTCTTTTAGGCTATGGACGACGAAGTCCACATCACCTCTAATTAAGGCTAAGTCTACTTCCTTTTCAAAAATGCCCTTGACAGGCATATCATAGAGAGGCGTTTTTCTAT
>QMSF01000210.1 GCA_003649565.1 Thermoprotei archaeon
ATATAGCAGGAAGTGAGAGGCCCATTATAGTAGCCGTCAATAAAATAGACCTCATCGGTGATTCAAGACTCGAAAATGCATTAAAGCTCATTAAGAGACTAGCACCTCAACATGAAATCACCATAATTAGCGCTAAAAAAGGAGTTAACATAGACTACTTGTTAAGAAGAATCGTTGACAAGATTAGTAATTTAAAGGTTTGATGATTTACCCCTTTCTTTTATGATTGCTACGTCACCTAGAGTTAACTGGAAGCTTTGAGGTCTCGGGAGTTCCTGCAACTGCTTTACCTCTTCAAAGAGCTTTATCTTTAACGTCTTTTCCAATTTCCTGGCTAGTTCCAATGAAGGTGTCATACGCCCACTTTCTAGTCTACGTATGATTGACTCCTTCTCGCCTATCAGCTTCGCCAGATCTGCTTGAGTCATACCCATGCGTTCTCGAGCATGTCGAATAAGGACATTGTAATTTTCAACTAAGACTAGGTCTTCTACTCCTAGTTTGCTGCTTTTTTGTTTAACAACTGTTTGATGACGCGGACTTCGCGTTTTTTCTTGCTTTACAAGCGAGCCATAGCGAGCACAATTAGGACATACTGTTAGTTGCGCGCCTTCAATCCAAGCTTTAATGGGTTGTCCCATTATCGGTCTACCACAAAGCTCACATTGCATTATTTAAAGCCCCCATGAGGACTAAGTATTAATTTGCGCTTGAAGTTAAAATGTGTTGTGGCCGAAATAGAGAAGATAATGCTCGTAAATATGATAAAAATGCGAGCTGACTATCAATTTGGAGCTGGTGCTGGTGAAGCCTTAGCTTCTAGAGGTTTAAGAGTGGAGGTTTCTAAGAGAACTGGGAAACCTCGATATGTATACGATAATGAGGGAAGACTTTTAGCAACTATTAGATGGAATGACGGATTCATGACCTTAACAGTTGAAGGAGCCAAGCTTTTGCTCAAGCGTTTTAATACTCCTAAGCTTAGAGTTGTAGTCGCTGACGATGCGGCTGAGTTCGTAAAAAGAGGTCGAAGTGTTTTTGCTAAGCACGTTATTAACGTCGACCCTGAAATAAGGAGTGGAGATGAAGTCATAGTTGTGGATAAGAATGATAATTTATTAGCTGTAGGAAAGGCTGTATTATCAAGTTTAGAAATGCTAGCATTTAATTCGGGTGTTGCTGTAAAAGTTAGGAGAGGGACGAATAGTGAGAGGGATAAGTCCAAGAGAGATACGTAAAATGATGCAAGCAGTAAGAAAAGCAGGGCTTTCTATTGAACAGCTAGAAGGTGTTGAAAACGTGATCATTAAATTAAAAGATAAAGAGCTTGTAATTAAAAAACCCCAAGTTACAAGCATGAAAATGGGAGATCAAACGATTTTTCAAGTAATGGGTGAAATAGAGGAAAGGCCTTTAGTTGTTGAAGAAGAAATAGCTATATCAGATGAAGACGTTCAGCTTGTAGCATCACAAGCTGGTGTAAGCCTTGAAGAAGCTAGGAAAGCATTAAAAGCTACTAAAGGTGATTTAGCAAGAGCAATACTTTATCTAAAGGGAATGTAGTGGATTATTATCTTCTAACGCGTTTCTTCTTAAGGAGTCTTAAGCGGAAGATATCTTCACGAGCACGCTCATCTAGATATAGTTCTATGTACTTGATGTTCTTATTGATCATTGGTATCACTATGTTTTCAAGAGCATTAACCCTCCTCTTAGCCTTCTCGACTTCCTCAGCAATTCTTCTAGCCACGGCTTGAATTTCAGCTAGCTTTATTATTGAGGTGAAAAGGTCTCTGAAGGTTTTTGCGGCTTCATCTAGATAAGCAGTTGTATTTAGTAGATTGTAAGGAGGGGCTTCGACGTCTACTATGGGCGTCACCTTAAACATAGGTGTTGCAACACCCATTATGTTTCTCATTCTAACTTCAACTGCTACTTGCGGTTTAAGGGAGGCTATTACTTCGTTAAGCTTGGCTGAGCCCATATCGATTCTTGCTAATGCAAGAGAGCTAAGAGCTTGCTCCATTTCCTCCCTGACCTCAAGCATTACATTTTGATATTCTTTGGCTATTGAGAGAAGCTCCATTACTAGAGCATCTCTTTTCTCTTTAAGCAACGATAAGCCTCGCTCAGCAAGTCTCTTTCTACGTCGTAGATTTAGCAGCTCCATTCGTGTTGGTTTTAGTTCTACCCTAGAGCTCAATGTTTACACCGGACTTAATGGCGTGAGAAGCTTATTTAAAGTTTAACGAGAAAAAGATGAGCGATGTGGTGTTTAATATGAAGAGTCTTTCCTGTTGTTTGATATATGACGATATATTTCTAAAGCATTGTACAGGGGCATATCATCCCGAAAACCCTCAAAGACTCATTAAAATAATTCAAACTTTGAAAGAAAAGGACGTGGTATCAAAGGTTAAACTTGAAAAGCCCATTAAGGCTTCCATTGACGATGTCACTCTAGTTCATGATGAAGATTACGTCAATTATGTAGAAAAAGCCGTTACAAGCGGTCAAAGATACCTAGACCCGGATACGCCGATCTCAAAAGAAAGCTTCGATGTCGCACTTTATGCTGTAGGTGCAACGATATTAGGATGTAAGAAGTTGCTTGATGAGGGATTTGATGTCTGTTTTGTTTTGCAGAGACCTCCAGGACATCATGCAGGCAAAGCTGGGGCAGCCTTAGGAGCACCTACGTTAGGTTTCTGCCTATTCAACAATGTCGCCATAGCGGCAAAGTACCTTGTCACTAAATATGGCTTGAAAAGGGTGGCGATATTCGATTTTGATTGTCACCACGGAAATGGAACTCAAGAAATCTTCTACTCCGATGACTCTGTTCTTTACATAAGCACGCATCAAGATGGGAGAACGGCCTATCCGGGAACGGGATTTGTTGATGAAATA
>QMSF01000211.1 GCA_003649565.1 Thermoprotei archaeon
ATCTTTACGAGTCCATACCTGAACTAGGTGACATCGCCATAATATCAACACGTACACTCTTCAACATATTTAGTGAGGATATGAAACCTGAGTATTGGTGTGCTATAGCTAAGGCTGTTGCTGAAGAAATAATAAAAGATGAAGTGCAAGGAGTAGTCGTAGCACATGGCACTGACACCATGGGATACACGGCGGCAGCATTAAGCTTCGCATTACAACAAACACCAGTGCCAGTAGTCTTGGTGGGAGCTCAACGCTCATCAGACAGGCCATCAAGCGATGCAGCTCTAAACATGCTGGGGGCAACGCTAGTAGCAGCTCGTGCACCATTTGCTGAGATCGTGGTAGTAATGCATGAAGGTATTAGTGATGATAACTTAGTTGCCATACGTGGCACAAAAGTCAGAAAATGTCACACGAGTCGAAGAGACGCCTTTAAAGCAATAAATGACACGCCAATAGCCAGAATCATCAAAGGAAGAGAGATCATCGTGCTTGCAAAGGACTTAAGGCTCCGTAACGAGGATAGAAAATCCCTTAAGGTTTACCCCAATTTCGACAGCAGAGTGGCATTAATCAAAGTTTATCCTGGAATCCCCCCTGAAGCCGTGGAATGGCCGCTTCATGCTGGCTTTAAAGGTGTAATAATAGAGGGGACAGGTCTAGGTCACACACCCAGCTACATATTTCCATCAATTAGAAAACTCATTGATAACGGAATAATCGTTGCTATGACCTCGCAATGCCTATGGGGAAGGGTAAACATGAACGTTTACAGAACAGGAGTCGAGCTTCTTAGAATGGGAGTAATACCATGTGAAGACATGCTTCCTGAAACAGCATTAGTCAAATTGATGTGGTGTCTGGCTAATGCTAAAGATGAAGATGAAGTAAAGAGTTTAATGTTGACAAACATAGCTGGAGAAATAAGACCAAGAACCGAATATTGATGAGGTGGAGTCCTTGAAGAAATATGAAGAATTAGGTCTAAAAGTTGGCCTAGAATTACATCAACAACTTAATACAAAATGCAAATTATTCTGCTCTTGTCCGACAACACTTCGAGATGATGAACCTGACATCATTTTTGTGAGATTTTTGCGTCCAACACGTAGTGAGCTTGGAACAGTTGATGAGGCAGCATTACTTGAATATGAAAAAGGCAAGGCCTATGTATATCAAGCTTATAGCGATACAACATGCCTCGTCGAAATGGATGAAGAACCTCCTCACTCATTAAATGACGAAGCCTTAGATATAGCCCTAGAAATAGCTTTAATGCTAAAAGCTCAAGTACCTGACGTCATTCAAGTGATGAGAAAAGTCGTTATCGATGGGTCAAATACGACTGGCTTTCAACGAACCGCCATCATCGCATTAGGAACCCCTGAAAGCATTATAGATGATCCTGAGGGGCCTGTTCACATACAGACCATATGTCTTGAAGAAGATGCAGCACGCAAAATCTCAGAAACCGAAAGCGAGGTAATATTCAGGATCGACAGATTAGGTATACCTCTCATAGAGGTTTCAACAACCCCTGAAATAAAAAGCCCTGAGCAAGCCCAGAGAGTTGCATTAAAGCTTGGTCAGCTTTTCCGCATACTCGGAAAGGTCAAGCGGGGCTTAGGAACGATAAGACAGGACATAAACATCTCGCTTGAAAAAGGCGCAAAAGTTGAAATTAAAGGAGTTCAAGACTTAGAGCTTATATCAAAAGTTGTGGAGCTTGAAGTTCAGAGACAATTAAGGCTTCTTGAGATTAAAGACGAACTTGAAAAACGAGGTATAACCGATATAGATAGCGAAATTGTTGATGTAACTGATATTTTCGAGGATACAAAGAGCAAAATTATTTCACAAAGCATAAAGAAAGGTCATAGGGTTATGGCAATAAAGCTCAAAGGCTTTGCAGGCTTATTGGGACGAGAGCTTCAGCCTGGAAGAAGATTTGGAACAGAGCTTAAAGATTATGCCATGGTATAGGGTGGAGTTAAAGGGCTTTTCCATACCGATGAGATGCCTGCTTACGACATTTCGACTGCTGAAATTGAAGAATTAAAGAAAAGGCTTAAATGTGATGATCAAGATGCTGTGGTCTTCATAGTTGATGAAAAGGATAAAGCGATAAGAGCGCTTCAAGCTGTATTGAGAAGATGCAAAGAGGCTTTACATGGAGTTCCTGATGAAACTAGGGCAGCTAATCCTGATGGAACAACACGATACATGAGGCCAAGACCTGGCGCTTCAAGGATGTATCCTGAAACTGACGTCAGACCTATAATAATAACTGAAGATAGACTAAAGAGATTAGCTGAGTCTTTGCCCGAAATGCCAGAACAAAAGCTCAAGAAGTTTATTGAAGAATATGGTCTAAGCAAGGACCTGGCATTACTAATGATAAACTCTTATCGTCTTGATCTCTTTGAGAAAATAGTTTCAAGCATGCCAGAAGTGCCGCCAGTAATCGTGGCAACAACATTAGAATACACGTGGAAAAGCTTGAAGAGGGATGGAGTTCCATTAGAAAATATTGATGAAGCAAAGCTTTTAGATCTCTTCAAGGCTTTAGGACAAAAAATCATAGCTAAGGAGGCCATACCTGATGTTCTAAAAGCTATGGCTGAAAAACCTGATTTACCAGTTATGACGATCATAGAGCAGCTTGGCCTTAGAACTATGTCGCTCGACGAAGTACATAGTCTTGTAGATCGCATAGTAAATGAAAATAAAGAAGTAATAATGAGTAAAGGTGAAAGAGCAATCAAGATGATAATGGGCAAAGTGATGTCCATCCTAAGAGGTAAAGTTGACGGAAAGCTTGTTAGCGACATAGTTAAGGAGAAAGTGAGCCAAGTTATACAATCGAGGAGTTGACATGAAGTGAAAGTGGCATGTCTATGGAG
>QMSF01000212.1 GCA_003649565.1 Thermoprotei archaeon
CATAGAAAGATACTTGAGGAGTACGATAAGAGGTTCTATGAAATATTGAGTGAACTCAAAAAGCTAGGGAAATCCTCGAAAAACACCAAGAAGCTCTTGGGAGACATGAGGAAATTCTCGAAGGGCATAGTAGGAAGTTCAACGATATCCTATTGGAAATAGCTAGATTAAGAGAAAGCTTCGATAGGTTGTCTAAGAGAGTTGAAGTTACGATTGGTAGCATGGGTAGGAGATGGGGCTATGATCTCGAGAAAATGCTGCTAGAAACCTTTAAGGAAGTTCTCGAGAGAAAGGGCATTGAGCCAGGTAAAGTCGAGAAGTTCAGGTTTAAGGATGTTGATGGCTCATATACGGGAGTTAGAGGAAAGATCATTGATGTTGACGTTTTAGTTAAGGATGAAGGCATTTACCTCATAGAGGTAAAATCGAGAGCTGAGCTTGAGCATGTAGAATCCCTACAAGATAAAGCGAAGGTGATAGAGAGGTTATTCAAGAAACCCATAGCAAAAATGCTTGTAGTTACAGTTAACATTGATAGGGAAGCCTATGAAAGAGCTAAGGAGCTCAACATAGAGGTCATCTACGGAAATATACTTGAATAAAAGCTTTTTAACAATCCCTCATTAAACCTTCATTTATCATTCTATTAATGGCTTTATTAATAGGAGATTCCTGATAATTTGTAGAGTGATAAGTGGTATGAGCATTCCACCTGAATTAAGAGAGCTCATCATAGGCATAGTCGAAGAGAGAATTAAGGAGCTTAGATTATCCCATAAGGAGTTTAGAGAGCTTAGAAGGAGTATTAGCAGACTTGAGGAGGCTCAAGCTAAAACTGAAGAGAAATTATTGAGGCTTGAAGTGGCTCAAATTAAAACTGAAGAGAGGCTTTCTAGACTTGAAGAAGCCATTGAACGCCTTATTGAAGCTCAAACCAAAACCGAAGAAAAGCTTCTGAGGCTTGAAGAAGCTCAAATCAGAACTGAAGAGAAATTATTGAGGCTTGGGGAAGCTCAAGCTAAAACTGAGAGAGCTATCCAGGAACTTGCGAGGGCTGTAGGTAGACTTAGTGATGTAGTGGGCTTTGGACTTGAAGATATAGGCAGAGTGGTTATACCTGGATGGCTGCAAAGACACTTGGGAATTCAACTTGAAGGTGAGCTTGGTGAAGAGCTAAAGAGAGCCTTTATAGAGGTTGATGGAAGAGAAATTGAGGTAAATCTTTACGGCGAAGGATTTATGGGGAATGAAAGAATAGCGGTGATATGCGAAGTTAAATCAAGAATCTATCAGGATGACGTTGATAAGTTTTACAATAACTTGGTTAAGCCAATCGAAAAATCTCTCTACATGAAGATAATCCCAGTATTATTCGGCTATTTGATTCATCCAAAGGCTAAAGCAAGAGCTCGAGAATTAGGCGTATACGTAATAGCTTCATACGAGAGATAACATACTACTTTTTACCTTTAATTAAGCTATGAGATTTTAAGGCTTCAGTTTAGCTATGTATTCAGCTAAGTCTAGTAGGACTCTTCTTAATGGATGCTCGCTTTCAACTAGCAGCTTATAGCTCATGTTTATCTTGAAGACCTCCTCATCGTAGGGCAGCTCGAAGATTGCTTGTGCTCCTGCCTCTTTACACATTTTTAATAGCTCATCTCTATGACTTGACGATACTGTACTCTTATTGATAAAGGCAATCCACTTAAGCTTAAGAGTATTTAGAAGGTCTATGGTAAGTTTCATCGTGCTCAATCCTAGAGGTGTAGGCTCTGTTATAGCTATTGCTAGGTCAGCTATTCTTAATGCTTGAACGACAGCGCTATGAACACCAGGCGATGTGTCGACTACCACAAAATCGTATTTCTCTTTTTCAAGATCTTCTTTAGCTATTCTGATTAGCCTATTAACGGCTAAGGCGGACTTTGCTTCTGTTGGTCTAAGCTCGCCGACCATAATCCTCAAATTACCTTTGATAGCAGCGTGAATATACCCTAAATCTCGTCCTCTATCGTAAATGGCATCTTGAGGACAAGCATAAACACATGCCTTACAGCCAGAGCAAGCCTCATCAAAGACTATGGGGACCTCATCCCCCTTAATGACTATGACCCTCTCAGGGCATACCTCATTGCATTTGCCGCATCTAATGCATTTATCCAAGTCTATCTCTGGAGTGAATATCCTAATAGGCCGGACTTTCCTTAATTTTACATCTAGAAATAAATGGTCATTGGGATTATCAACATCAGAGTCAATGAGAAGAGTCTTATAGCCCATTTTCGATAATGCAACAGCTAAATTAGCTGCAATAGCACTCTTACCAACGCCTCCTTTACCACCAGTTACAGCAATTATCATACTCATTTCAAGCCAACTCCAACCTTTATGTTTTCATAAGCCAGCCTTATGGCCCTTGAAGCTTCACTATCAGGCTTATACGCCACAACGGGCTTAAGCATGGTTAATGCTTCGACAACAGCATAATCATATGGTATTTTCCCTATAAGCCTAGCATTCATTATAGAAAGCATTTTCTCAGCTTCTTCCTCAATGGGATAATTCATGGATTTATTTATGATGAATCCTGCATGAACCCTAAATTGCTGAGCTATCTTTGTTGCTCTAAAAGCTCCTCTGAATGATTGAGGTGTAGGCTCACTAACGACAGCTGTATAAGAAGCTCCAACTACCGATGCTATCACTGTACAACCACTCCCCGGAGAGCCATCAGTTACTAGAACATCAACGCCCATTTCTCTAGCTATCTCCGCTGCTCTATCCCTAAGCTCGTGAACCAAAGGACCAGTATTGTGCTCACCAACCTCAAGCTGAGCCGTGAAAATGGGGAAGCCAAACTCCGTTTCACCTAAAATCATAAAGCCCGTTTTCCATTCA
>QMSF01000213.1 GCA_003649565.1 Thermoprotei archaeon
CACCTTTTCCGCGCGCTCGCCGCTGGGAATCTTCGAACCGGTCAGGACCCTGCTCGCCGAACGGAGACAGCTCATCTTGATGATCTTCCTCAGCCTCTGCTCGTCATACCCTCTCTCCTCGTTTTTCGCTTCGCCCTGCCCGTAGATCCTCGTTATGTTCTTGAAATCGCCGGACTCCCGGAAGTCGAACTCGATCACCTGCCCCTCCTGGACGCGGCCGAAATATTCCTCGTCCCAGAGGGAATAGCGCTCACCGTTTATCTGGATGACCTCGTACCTCCTTCCATCGGAAGTCTCGTTCTTCCAAACCTTCTCCACCTCTCCCTTCATCCAATCACCTCCGTCTGTTTAATCATCCTTCCTCCCGCCGGCTCCCGGATCCCTGTAATACCTCGCCCTGGCAATCATGTTCGCCACATACTCATTCCCGAAAATCTCCTCCAGGACAGCGCAAAGAGAAGCATACAATTCCTCGTTCAGGTAATAGGAGGTCTCGCCCGACTCGTCCGGCTTCCCGGCTACCAGAAGGCCGATGTCTGCCAGGTTTTCCAGGCATCTCCTGACTTCCCTCGCAATCCCCGCTATATACTCCTTCGCAAGCTGACCGAGATACCACCGGGGAACCGGCTTCTGGGAAAATTTCTGCGAGTGTTTCAGCGCCAGGAAGTGCCTGAGCGCGAAAAGCGCGACATATGCGGTCAGCGAGTTTTTCCCAGACCTCATGAGCGAACGCAGATACGCGACCCGCCTCTCCGGATCCATCTCCCTCAGATTCATAATTCACCTCCTGTTCTTCACCCTTTCGAGGGGAACCCCGCAGTAATCACACTTGGGAACCCCATCCTCAACCTCCCAAATGAACAGGTGAAAGACGGTCAAACATTTGGGACACACGTACGCATAGGTCTTCTCAGGCCTCTCGCAAGACATGTTGAAAGATAAGGGAAGTTTCTTTTGTAATTTATCGAGAAGGAATGCAGATTATGCGGTTGAACTGTGCCCAGCTACCTGAAATTATTTCCCAGGGCGGGAATGAAAATTTGAATTCTGATTCACTTTTTCCCCATCCCCAGTAGCATCGCCTTCCTCACCAGCATCTCCCTGAATTCATCGTCCTCAATCAGTTTGTCCATGATTCTGTCCGCCTCCTTTCTCTCGATGGTCTTTCTTATGATCTCCGCCCTCGATTTCTCATCAAGCGGGAAACCGCACCTAGAGCAAAACTTGTTCGTCGCCTGATTGATTTGTTTACATCTCGGACAATCCCTGGGTTTTAAAATACTCTCTTTCTTCTCGTTTTTATTCTCGACTCCGTAAACTTTCAGCAAAGCGTTATCCACGTCCCTTCCTGATAAATGAACGTATACTGCGGCCATTTTCGAATCCTGAGTCCATCCAAAGAATTCCTTCATCTGGGCCTCCGTAAGGAAGTTCGCTAAATACGTTGCCCGTGAATGCCTGAAGTTGTGGGGATTCACCCTCTTTCTAATCCCTGCCCTCCGGGCAACCCGGTAAAGCATCTGTGTTATTCCCGAATACCCGAAAGGCTTGAGCCTGTCGTTAATCCAGAGAAAGGCGTCGCGATCATCCCTGAACGGATGTTTGTTTATCCATTCCAGAAGGTACGGAACACTCGCTACCACCCTGACCCTTCTGAATCCGGTTTTCCCGTTAACAAACAGCTGAGCTCCATAATCATCGAATTTCACCTGGTTGATCTTCAGGTAGATAATTTCACCAATCCTGCAACCACTTTCGTAAAGCGTGGATATGAAGGCTCTTTCCTGAACTTTATATGCAAAATCTATCAATTTTCTAACATCTTCCTCGGTCAGCATGTCTTCGGGAGTCCTTGCATTCCTTATCTTTGTATAGACCTTCATCCAAGCAACTTCCGGTGGATATTCCTTCGTCCCCCTCAACCAAGTGTAAAACTTCCGCAGGGACAGCTTGAAATCCCGCTTCGACCAAGGAGAATATTTCTCATTTCTTTCGAATACGGAAACGATTCTCCTGATATCCTGTTCATCCGCCTTCCTGAAGGGTTTCCCGAGGAGCTTGGAGGCTCTTTTAAGGTCAGAGAGATACTTCCCCACCCTCCCAAAGGTAATTCCTTCCGAAATCAAATAATCGGAGTATTTCTTGAGAATCTTCTTATCCCCTTCGGGAATTGAATTATCCTTATTGAGCTTTTCAAAAAATAGCTCGATTCTTCTTTTATAATTATGGGCATCAAGGCGCTTCATAGGTTTCAAAACCCCCTTATTCTTTATAAACCTAAGCGCTACACGATGCCGATTACGCTGGGGCTGTGCGAACACGGCATATTGTAGCGCGGTTAGGTTGTTTATATATTGCTCTTTATGCTTTAAATATATTCTTTTCCGAATATAAATTTGGTCCTGCAGAGATTCTCCTTGACTTCCTGAAGACACTACAATTCAATCGAAGTGATTGATATAAATCTTAAGTTGGCAACAAAAATCGGCACCAAATAAAGAAATATACAGGAAAGTATATTAAACACATAATTCCTATTCTTCCCCTCTCGATTTCCTCCGCCCGTGGAGAATCCTGTTGACCAGCTTCACCCATTCCGGAAGTTCGTAGAGCTCCCTTTCTCGATTCATACAGAGAAATTGGCTTTGAGAGTAAAATCTATTCCTAGAAAAAGATGCACTTCATGCGGATAAAACAGATGGACGAACAGAAGAACAATTCATGCTCTGATATAAAAAGTTGAGCACGCGCCCGAAAAATTGGACCAGATGTGTTTCTGAAGCAAACGGCATTCATTTAAAATGAACAAAATGCTCAGGTTTCATGAACAGTTCAGGCAAATCGGATTCTGAAAACTTGGAAGAAAGCCAGAAAATTTCTCTTGACTTTCTGCCGAGGGA
>QMSF01000214.1 GCA_003649565.1 Thermoprotei archaeon
TAATTAAGGTTACTAGCAAGACTAATCTTAGACCTGAAGATGAAAAGCTTTTGCAAAGCATTTTTGGTTATGTTGAGGATGCCATTGCTTTAGGGGCAGATGCAATAGCAGCAACAGTTTATTGGGGTAGCCCATTTGAGGATGCAATGCTTGATAGATGGTTTGCCGTTAGAAATGCCGCTGATACCTATGGTCTACCTTGTCTCCAACTTGCTTATCCTAGAGGACCAGCGATAAAGAACATGTATGATGTCGAGATAGTGAGATATGGCGCTAGAGCAGCTGCTGAAAGTGGTGCAGATCTAATTAAGACGTATTATACAGGTAGTCGCGAAACCTTCGCTGAAGTCGTCAAAGCAGCATCCGGAGTCCCCGTGCTTATGAGTGGTGGCCCCAAAGTAGAGAAGACTATAGACTTTCTGAGAGTTGTAAAGAACGTCATGGATGCAAGGGCCAAGGGAGTAGTTGTTGGACGTAACGTATTTCAACATAAAAACCCTGAAGGCATGGTTAAAGCCATAATGTCGATAGTACACGAAGGGAAGGACCCTGAAGATGCTATTAAGCTTGTAGAGTAGAGGTGGCCTTAGTGTTTGATGTAGTCACAGTGGGTCATGTGCTAGCCGATATTAGGTTTATGGTGGATGAGTTCATAGGACCTGATGAGGAGGGTGTTATACTGGAGCAGTCACGCGGTGTTGGAGGATCTGCTGCAAACGTAGCGATAGGCGTGCGCAGATTAGGTTTAAGTTCAGCTATAATAGCCAAGGTAGGCTTTGATAGCTTCGGCAGAATAGCCGTCGACGAGTTAATGAAGGAGGGCGTGGATATCTCAGGACTCAAGGTAAGCTTTAGCTCAACAGGCTTTACAATAGTCATAATCGACAATAAGGGGCAGATATGTCTCTACGGTTATAAGGGCGCTTCAGAAGAGCTTGAGCCATGCGATATAAATGTAGATATCATAGAGAAGACGAAGTATGTGCATATCGCAAGTTTGAGACTTGATACATCAATAGAAGCAGCTAGAAAAGCCAAAGAACATGGAAAGATGGTCTCTTGGGATCCTGGCAGGGTACAATCAAAAGCTGGACTTCAAAAGCTTAAAGATCTAATAAAGCATGTCGATATAGTGCTGGCTAACGAGGAGGAAGCGAGGAACATAACGAGTGAAAGCGACTACAAAAAAGCAGCTGAGGTAATAGGAGAATTAGGGCCAAGACTTGTAGTGGTCAAGAGAGGGGCAAGAGGAGCTTATGTCCTATCTGAGAAAGAGTGCCTTGAAGTTCCACCGCTTAAACCCCCTAAGATTGTTGATACAACTGGCGCTGGAGATGCATTTGCAGCCGGGCTTCTCGTTGGATTAGCAAGAGGCTATGAGCTAAGTAAAGCATTAACATATGCCTCAGCAACAGCAGCATTAAAAATAGCTAAGCTAGGCTCACATGAAACGCCAACGCATGATGAAGTCATCAAGTTTATATGGGGTTGATGAACAATCATAACAGCATAGAGCTTATAATATAGAGCTGTCTATTTAACGCCAAAATAACCACTTACGACGCTCTTCTTAATTATTCTCACAAGAAGCTTAAAGCCAACCTGATGACCTTGGATATAGGATAAGAAGAGATAGCAAGAGAAGGAGTTAAAATGTGATTGCATGGTTCAGGTTAATAGGTTCATCGATGAGCTTATTAATTGAAGGTATTATGACGCCAAGTTTCACGCTTACTTTTCTAAGATCTTCTTCTCTATACTTGCCTGTCTTTACGAGCATCCCCTTTATTCCTATTGCCTTACCGCCGCCAATGTCGCTATTTATGTCGTCTCCTATTATAGCGGCTTCCTTTGGTTTAACATTCATATCAGCTAGCCTACTTGTGATCTCCTATATACAAGATTCCCTCAAGGTCTATTAGGAAGCCCTTAGTATTTGCTCAATGTCTTCATGACGTACGCACCCAGAAAAACTCACCATCTACTACACCTCTAGTTGTACTGCACAAGTTTATGGAGACCTCTTAATGAAGTATCTTCGTCAAAGCAAAAGCTTCAAATTCTCAGCTAGTGTCTCTAGTGTGCGATACTTATGGAGGATGTAGCAGCGCTGCTAATAGGTCATGGAAGTAGCCATTCATCGCAGAAAGAGGTCATTGAGGGACTTGCAAGAATAGTCAAGGGTAGAGGGGTTTTCGCCGAGGTTTTCCATGCCTTTATGAGGGTAAATGAACCTAAGCTTAGCGAAATACTTGACGAAATAGTTAAAAAGGGGTATAAGAGGGTCGTCGCCATACCAGTCTTCATATCAGAGGGCTCTCATACGATTGAGGATATACCTGATGCTCTTGGAATTCCTCGAGGAGTAAGATACTACAAGAAAGCTCTGGGCGACAGCGAAGTAGAGATATTCTATGCAAAACCTTTAGGAATAGATGAGAGGATAGCTGAAGTCATAATTAAAAGAGGCTTAGAGGCATTAAGCAAAGAGGTAAAATAGGAATGTAGAGTGAGGGATTGCCGTGGAAGCCTCAATGCTTCAAGAGCTTACATCAAAGCTCTATTGCTATGCCATAACGCATAGAAGGGCAAGCGTGGATGTTTTAGATAAATGTCAAATTCATGATCTAAGTGAGCTTAAACGTAGTATTGAGGCTGATGAGCTTGCAGTATTACAGACATGCAATAGAGTGGAGGTTTACTTTATTGGTAATGAAGGGAGCTTAAAAGTTCTCGAAGAGCTTCTTTCTAGAAAATCAGGCTTAGACATTAAAGCTTATGCCGAGCTTATGAGAGGCTTTGACGCCATAAAGCACCTATATAGAGTTGCTTGTGGCTTAGAATCCATGTTTATAGGTGAAGAGGAGATATTGGGCCAAGTTAAGAAA
>QMSF01000215.1 GCA_003649565.1 Thermoprotei archaeon
GACCTTAAGAAAGCTGAGGTCTCAAAGGCTGATGTCGTCGTGGCTGCGACAAACAACGATAGAGCAAATGTCATAGCAGGTCTCATAGCGAAAAAGCTTGGAGCAAAGGACGTCGTCGTTAGACTGAGAAATCCGGCTCTTCATGCAGCTTGTCAGAGACTAGGTTTAAAGAAAATTCTCGATATGAGCAGGCTTGCAACCATAGCCATAGACTCCCTATTGAAAGGAGCCGACATCCTCCAAGTAATAGATGAAATTAGCGGAACTATAAAGCTCGAAGCAATGACAATTAATGATGAGCTAAGTGGAGTAACACTCGAAAACAATAGGTTACCCAACACGAATATCATAGTCATAGCAGTAAAAAGACACGACAAGTGGAAGCTAGCCGAGCCAGACCTTAAACTCAAAAAGGGAGACATGATAATTGCAGTAAGCGAAGCTGGCATGAGCATTTTGAAGAGCATTAAGGAAATAGCTAGAAGATCCGGCTTGAAGCTTAGAAAATCAATTTAAATCAAATTTGGGGATGAACTGAGGGATGCCTATGAGGGAACTCGTAGCTAAAGAGGTTTTCAAATGGACTATTCTCTCTGTATCAGCTGGATTAATGGGGGGTTTTGCATCAATAATATTCAATTACATACTTGACTCGTTAATCCACGTTGTAGATTCATTTCGAGCCGGACTTTCTGTATGGTGGCTTCTCCCTGCATTAGGCGGTTTAGCCGTAGGCGTAATCCACTATGTCCTTGATAGAGATGCCTTCAATATACCGTGTGCGACTGACGCTATGGTCGAGGCGGTCAACTTTAGGTATGGCAAGGTCAAGCCGATAGTGCCCTTCCTCAGAGTCATTACAGCACCAATAACAATAGCAACTGGCGGAAGCTCCGGGAGAGAATGCCCATTAGCCTACATAGGCTGTGGATGGGCTTCACTCCTATCAGATATCATCAAGAAGTTTGAGCCCCTCCGAAAGTTAAAGCAAAGCTTCTCATCACTTGACAGCAGAACCCTCGGAATATGTGGTGCAGCAGCTGCTTTAGCAGGCATTTTTAGAGCTCCTTTGGGCGCGGCGATTTTTGGCGTTGAAGTGTTATACCGCAAGGACATAGAGATAAACAAGATACTTCCAGTAACAGCTTCAAGTATTATTGGATACCTGCTCTTCATCTCAGTTTACGGTTCAGAGCCCTTGATAGTACTTCCAGTTATGGAGCCTCTTAGCATAATAGAGCTTGGCTTTTGCGCCTTAATAGGAGCTATAGCTGGAATCATGGCGATCTTATGGGTCAAAACATTCATAACGATTCACGAGATGTTTAAGCACTCGACAATACCGTTATGGGTCAAACCAGCTTTAGGCGGCTTTCTTGAGGGATTGATATTACTATGGCTCCCCCAAGTTTGGGGCATGGGCTACGAGTATATTCAAATGGCCATTCAAGGACAAATACTGTTCTGGGTTATGTTTGCTTTAATCTTCGCTAAAATGCTTGCCACAGCTTTCTCGATAGGTAGCGGCGGAGCTGGAGGAGTGTTAATCCCATCTATGTATGTTGGAGCGATGCTAGGAGGAGTGTTAAGCATGGCCTTTCACTCCCTAGACTCCTCAATATTCACTCATCACGCAGCATATGTCGGTGTAGCTATGAGCGCTCTATATGCAGCTGCAGGAAAAGTCCCATTATCAGCAGCATTGCTCTTAAGCGAATTCACCCATAACTTCTGGCTTGTCATACCCATGCTTATAGCAAACACCATAGCATACTTGATAAGCGGTCTACACACAATCTATCCATCACAAACGCTCAGAAGAGAAAGGGCTCCACTACGAAACACGCTAATAGGTCTATCCATACTCCTCCTAATAGCATTAGTTTACTTCTACTTTGGTAGAGCCCTATAGGTATGAGATGACCTCACATGAAGGTCGTAATAGCTGGTGGAGGAAGATACGGAGCAAATATAGCTAAAAGACTCGTCGAAAAGGGGGTTAAGGTCTACATAATAGACATAAGCGAAAAAGCATGCAGTAAATTGGGAAGGATGATACCAGCATTAATAATATGCGGAGATGCATGTGACCCTAAGACGCTAAACGAGATAGGCATGGAGGATACGGACTACTTTCTAGCTATGACTGGCAATGACGAGCTTAACATAATATGCGCCCTACTAGCAAAGGAGCTTGGAGCAAAAAATGTGATAGTGAGAATAAACAACCCCGAACACATAGAGGCTTGTAAAGAACTTGGAATAGAGGAATCACTCTCAATACATCCAGCCGACTTAGTCGCAAGAGATATAGAAAAAATGATACTTAAAACCTAGACTTTAACCCTAAAATGTTTGATAGAATCGAACAGACCAAGCATCTAGAAGCATATATTTCCTTGTATCGTTTTATTACAGTTAGTGATTAAATTGATGCTTAATAAGACGTCGATAAGCATCCTCATAATATTGATCCTTGCATCCTCATTGGTTATAGCAGATGCTAGCTCTAAACCTCCTCTTAATCAGGAGACTTATAGCTTGACAATTAAGGTTACCACGCCTTGCAACATAACGATTTACTCGCAAACTGTAATGCCAATCTTTA
This sequence comes from Thermoprotei archaeon, assembly GCA_003649565.1. The sequence goes on from QMSF01000215.1 coordinate 2,609, forward strand.
AAGCTGAAGTATCCAATATAAGTGCCATAACCTTATCCTTGCCAGCAGGCATGTATCTTTTGGCGATAACATCATCATGCGGCTCAACACTCAAATGCTTCTTTAAGTACATAGAGCTGAGCTCCAATGTAAGCCTTATAGCCCGTCTAAACCCATTATCAAGCTATCAAAATAGGACTCTCATAGTCCAAGTAGTTTATCCTAATGGTACATCAGCCTCCAACATTATCATCACTGTCTATCTTCCAGGCACATCAAAGATCCTCTACATAGC
>QMSF01000216.1 GCA_003649565.1 Thermoprotei archaeon
ACCTAATATTAGGTAGCCGTTATTATTAAGAGACCTATGAAATCTTTCTAATACTCTTTGTTGAGCTTCATGTGAAAAGTAAATGAAGACATTTCTACATACTATAACATCTAAAAATAAGGGATAGGGATCTTTAAGGAGATTGTGAACCATAAACTTTACAAGTGACTTCACATGATCCTTCACAGCATATAAGCCGTTACCTACTGGCATGAAGTATTTGCTTAATAGAGGCAATGGTACACTTGTAAGAGATAATCTAGGATAAATGCCTTCCTTAGCTGACTCCAACGCGTCTTCATCAATGTCTGTGGCGATTATCGTAATGAAGAAATTGTTTATCTCGGCTCCAAGTATTTCATGTAGTATTATTGAGATTGTATAAGGTTCCTCGCCTCTGCAACACCCTGCACTCCATATCTTTATCGTGCGACGACCAGTTCTACGTTTTTCCTCTATAAGTTCCTCAAATACAAGCGTCTTTACCTTCTCCCATATATGAGGATCCCTGAAGAATTGCGATACGTTTATTGACATATCGTCTAGGAAGCGCTTTACTTCATGAGGATCTGTCCTCAGTAGCCTTAGATATTCCATGAAGTCACGACACTTTGTAGCGATCATTCTAGCTCGCACTCTACGCCTTAAAAAGTCATCTTTATAAGAGAACACATCGATACCATGGTATCTCCTTAAGTAGTCCTTTATGAGATCAACATTTATCGTCGATGCAAGATGATCTCGCATATCAAATCACCTTACAGCTTTTGCCCTCAATAGTTGGTTGTTCATTTTCATTACAACTTTCACTATCTCGTTCCCTATTTCGTCAATAGGTAGGACAGCGTCAACGCATCCTGATTCTATTGCTGCTTGGGGCATGCCAAAAACTACTGATGTATTTTGATCTTGAGCTATAACGTATCCTCCTCGACTCTTAATTGCTTGAACACCTCTCTTCCCATCTTCGCCCATACCAGTCAATACGACACCTATGCTGAATGAGCCAAAACACCTAGCGACATCCTCCATTGTGGGGTCAGCTGATGGTCTTACAAAGTTGATCCTTGGCCCTTTTTCAAGGCGTATCCTCACTTTAGGTGCTAGGCCCTCAATACGCATATGCCAATCTCCAGGCGCCACGTATGCATGTCCCGCGTAGACTTGGTCGCCATCTTCAGCCTCCTTAACCTTAAGTGGAGTTAGCATATCTAAATGTTCAGCAAAGCTTTTCGTGAAGAAAGCTGGCATATGCTGAACTATGAAGACAGCTGCAGGGAAGTCTGATGGAAAGCTTTTAAGCACTTCAGCTACTGCAGATGGTCCTCCAGTGCTTGATGCTATGGCAACTGCAATGTAAGGAGCTTCTCGCGAAATCACTTTAGAAGGCTTAGCTACTGCCATCACCTGACGCCATGAAAAAACGGGTCTTTCCACTATTTGCTTGGGTATCTTAGCGTGCACTGCCGTCTTTATCTTCCTTATTAATTCATCTCTCACCTGCTCTATGTCTAGACTTATTGGTCCACCAGGTTTTGTAACAAAATCTACAGCTCCCAGCTCTAACGCCTTAAGTGTGATGTCTGCATCCTTTTTTGTCAAAGCGCTGAACATTATAACTTTCGTTGGGCATGAGCCCATTATTCTGCGCAAAGCCTCTAAACCATCCATTATGGGCATCTGAACATCTAGCAACACAACATCAGGCTTCAACATGAGAGTTTTTTCAACGGCCTCCTTGCCATTTTGTGCAGTACCTACGATTTCAATTTCAGGGTCAGCAGCAAGCATTGTGCGTAAAATCTTCCTTACAAGAGCTGAGTCGTCCACTATCAATACGCGTATCTTACTCTGCAACTTCCTAATAAAAGACATAGAGAAAGTACCTCCAAAAAATAATGTTGTTTTATGTATCACTGCTCGGCTTCATTTGGCAATGGCGTTTTTTTCATCATGCTGCGACTCCGATAAAACCTGTTTTATTGAGAAGCCTTTCTCAGTTCTTCCCGCTAATAAACTCTCAATGTCAAGAAGAATTACCAGTTGTTCACTAAGTTTTGCTATGCCGACTATGCTATTATTACCTTCGCTTTTCGCTATTTTCGGTGGTGGTACTATATCCTTCTTTGGAATCCTATTTACGCCTAATACAGCATCAACTATTAACCCAACGCTATCAGAGCTAACTTCAGCTATTATTATTCTAGTCTCTTCACTAAGCTCCTTGGATTCTAGTCCTAATAGCGTTTTTATGTTGACAATCGGTGTTATCTGACCACGCAGGTTTATAACGCCTTCAATAAAATGAGGGGCGTTAGGGACCTTGGCGCATCCCTTGACTTTTATTATCTCTCTGACTTGATGTACGTCAACGCCAAATACTTCATCGCCTAATCTGACCATGACTACTTGAACTTCATCCTCATTCATTTATCATCGCCCTCAACCGGTCTTCTGTGATGGTTTGCCACCATGTCTTCCAGCAGTTAATTGCCTGCCGCTACCGCTGATCTTCTTGTATTCTCTAATGGCGTCCTGTAATGTTGATACTGCATCAAGTAACTGTTGAACTGAGCTATTTAGCTCCTCGATTGCTGCTTGCTGTTCTTCAACAGCACTTGACGACTCTTCCGCAGCAGATGCCGGTTGTTAAGCGGCGGCAGCAATCTCAGATGCAAAAGCTTCTATTTTCTTGATCTTCTCCATGTTGTTGTTTAAGAAGGCCGATATTTCGCTGAAGCTATCACTTATCGTTTTAGCGTTTACTGCAACTTCCTCTAGCGCTTCAAGAGAAGCGCCTATTCTCTTAGCTCCTTCGTCTATGCTTTTTGTTGTCAACTCCATTGACTGGGCTACTCTGCCAAGGTTATCTC
>QMSF01000217.1 GCA_003649565.1 Thermoprotei archaeon
ACTTTAATGCGTTGATTGAGTTGTATGGTGAGCCTGGTTTTAAGGAGAGGTGGAAGGTTGATCCTGCTAAGGGTCAGGTTGCTTTTGGTGCTGCTCTTCATAAGTGGGGCTTGACGATTCCGATTGCTCAGAGGAAGGGTGTTAGGTTTAGTTATATTGTTGATGCTTATGAGCATGGTTATCATGATAAGCTTGCTGAGGAGTTTCCGTTGTACGAGGCTATTTTAGATATGGTTGTTGAGCATGTTCCTAATCCTATTGAGGCTCAGAAGTACCGTATTCCGAAGATTTGGCGTGGTGATCTTGATAGTCCTGTCGGTAAGGCTATGGTTAACTGTGACGATAATGGTCCTCTCGTGATTTGTATTAATAAGGTTGTTGCTGATCCTCATGCTGGTCTTGTTGCTACTGGTAGGGTGTTTAGTGGTACTGTTGAGGAGGGCCGTGAGGTCTACTTGATGATGGGTAGGGTTACTGAGAGGATTAGCCAGGTTGGCTTGTATATGGGTCCTTATCGTGAGGTTTGTGAGAGGATTACTGCTGGTAATATTGCGGCTATGCTTGGTTTGGAGCATGCTAGGGCTGGTGAGACTGTTGTTGACCCCTCGTTGAAGGGTAGTATGGTGCCTTTTGAGAGGCTTCGTTATATTACTGAGCCTGTTGTGACTATTGCTATTGAGCCTAAGAGGAGTAGTGATTTGCCTAAGCTTGTTGAGGCTTTGAGGAAGATGGCTATTGAGGATCCGACGCTTCACGTGAAGATTAACCAGGAGACTGGTGAGTACCTTATTTCGGGTATGGGTCAGCTTCACCTTGAGATTGCTCTTTGGGATTTGAAGCAGAGGACTGGTATTGATGTTGTTACTTCGCCGCCTATTGTTGTTTACCGTGAGAGTGTTAGGAGGAGTGCTGGTCCGTTTGAGGGTAAGTCGCCTAATAAGCATAATAGGGTTTACGTTGTGGTGGAGCCTCTTAATGAGGATACTCTCCGCTTGCTTGAGAGTGGCCGTGTCTATGATGATCAAGATTGGCGTGAGCGCGCTAAGATTCTTAGGGAGGAGGCTGGATGGGATGCTGATGAGGCTCGTGGTGTTTGGGCTATAGATGAGTTCATGAACATCTTTGTCGATGTGACGAAGGGTGTTCAGTATCTGCGTGACATTAAGGATACGTTGATTTCGGGCTTTAGGTGGGCTCTTGCTGAGGGCCCGCTGTGCCATGAGCCTTGCCGTGGAGTGAAGGTTAAGCTTGTTGATGCGCTTGTGCATGAGGATCCCGCTCACCGTGGCCCTGCACAGATTATGCCTGCTCTTCGTGATGCTACTTTCGCTGCTTTCTTGTCTGCTAGGCCTACATTGCTGGAGCCTGTGTTGAAGATTGAGGCTAAGTGTCCTGCTGACTATATTTCTGGTTTGACTAGGGTTTTGGCTACTCATCGCGGTAAGATTACGAGTCTTGAGGGCCAGGAGATGCTGATGGTGCTTAAGGGCGAGATTCCTGTTTCTGAGACGTTTAATCTTGCTAATGAGATTAGGAGTGCCACGGCTGGCCGTGCTTTCTGGGCTACTGAGTTTAAGGGTTGGCAGCCTGTTCCTGAGTCGATGCTGCATGACCTCATATTGAAGATTCGTGAGAGGAAGGGGTTGCCTAAGGTTATTCCGAAGCCTGAGGACTATATGCCGATGTAGGCTTCCCCCTTTTCTATGTTATGTATCCTTTCTTTATGGCTTCGGCTAGTAGGGGGTCTGCTACTACGTATTCTTGGTTTTTCTTGATTAGGAAGCCGTATTTTACGAGTTCGTGTAGGTAGTTTGTTACTTGTTTGTCGCTTATTTCGAGTCCTAGTGTTGCTCTTAGGCTTCTTTTGATTTCGATCCATCTTGATGGTCTTGTTGTTATCCTTAGGATTTCTATGTATCTTCTTCTGGCTATGTGTCTGGGGGCTAGGAAGTGCTCTAGTTCTTGGGCTGCTGTTTTGGCGCCTTCGTTGATTGTTTTTTGGAGGGCTTCTTCATGCTTCATTTTGAGCCTGTGGTAGCCGTAGTATGTGAGCCACCCTATTATGCCGTTGAGCGTGTTTACTGCTTCGGCTATTTCGTGGTCTGGGACTTTGATGTTGGCTTGCTGGAAGCCTTTTTTGAGGAAGTCCTCGGCTTTGTCTCTTGGTAGTCGATCTATGGTTATTTCTATGTATGCTCTGCCGTAAAGTGGTGATTCTGGGTTTCCTTCGCCTATGAGTTTGCTGAGTAGGCCTACTTCGGATCCGGCTAGGACTATCTTTATGTTGTTGAGGTAGTCGTATATGTGGGCTAGAAGCTTGTCGAAGCCTCTTATCAATGCGAGTTCTTGGGCTTCGTCGAGTATTAGTAGTACGCTTGTGTTTTCGCTTTGAGCCCACTCGTTTATCTCCTTTAGGATGTTCGTTAGGGTTATGAGCTTTTTATGCGTGAGCTCTACCTTGACCCCCATGACCTCAATTCCCGAGATTCTCTTGAGCAGTTTGGAGAGGCCCTTATGCTTGCTTAGGAAGTCTGATAGTGATGATGTGAAGACATCGTAGAAGCCTTCAGGGGTTAGGGGTCCCACGGCTCTTAAGTCTAGAAGTAGGTGGGGTGTGTTGATTTCTGATAGAGCAACTCTTAAGAGTGAGGATTTGCCGACTCTTCTAACGCCTTTAATGATTATCATCCTGGTTAGAGGGCTTTTGAATTCTCGTAGTAGGGATTCAAGCTCGTAATCCATATTGTAGAAGTCTTCTCTTCTCGTCTTTACGCCTAAATCGAATAGTATGACTAGCACCCCCTGCTAGTAACTAGTACCCCCTACCAGTTATCAGTTTATGCGTTCTGGAGAAGGGAT
>QMSF01000218.1 GCA_003649565.1 Thermoprotei archaeon
CTATTATGGGTATGAACATGTGGAACCTTCGCTTTAAAACTGTTGTTATCCTTGGAATTTTCTCTTTTGGAAGACCTTTTAATCCTAGTTTCCTAGCCTTTATGTCCATCACTAAGATTACTGTCAAGTAGTAAAGTATTGCTGGGAGTATCGCCATTTTACATACCTCAACGTAGGGTATTTCAGCCATGTAGGCCATGATGAAGGCAACGGCACCCATTACTGGTGGCATAATTATGGCTCCCGTGCCGGCAGCTGAATAGAAGGCAGCTAGGGTTTCCTTGTCATAACCTTCGTGCTGCATTGAGTGCTTCATTAGGTCGTGAGTCATTATGGCTGCCGCTGTTGAGCTACCGCAAACCATTCCTAGGAAGCCGCTTGTGATGACAGAGGCTTTAGATGCTCCGCCACGAGATTTGCCGAAGGCGGCTAAAGCGAGGTCTGAGAAGAATTCGCTTATGCCTGTTGCTTCTAGGAAGCCTCCAAATATCGTGAATATCGATATGTATACTGCGCTAACTCCCAGTATTAACCCGAAGATGCCCTCAAGCGTTTGATATGTAAAGCCTATGATTCTCTCAAAGGCAAAGCCTGGATGCCCAAAGTAGCCTGGTATGTATCTTCCAAACCATGCATAAGCTAGGAATATTACAGCTAATATTGGTAGCATTGGTCCAACAGTTCTCCTCGTAGCTTCAAGTATTACCGCTATTGTTATTACGCCGAGAACCAAATCTAATGGTGCTGGATTAGAGCATCGATCCATGAGAATGGGCCAATAGAGAACCACATATCCAACACCTATTATGGATAAGCCTAATAGCACTCCGTCAATAGCCTTAGTTATCTTATTTTGTTGCTTACGAGATAAGGGGTAAATTAAGAACGTTAAAATTAAGACTAGGAGGAGATGTATCGATCGATGCTCCATTGTCGGGATTCTCTCTATGGTCGTAACTAAATGGTAAATGCAGAGAACTGAGGCTAAAGCCATTATTGCAATTTCTTTCACGTTACCTTTTGCCCATACCCCTATGCTCTTAATCATCTCCATACATGATCATCTCTTAAAGTCAGGAGGAGGCTAACAAGACATTAAAGAGGAAATGAGCTAGATCATCAGATAGAGGAGCTATCGTAACTATTTCACCATAATCGCAAACTTTCCATAATGGGATTTGTAGCATGCCAATGGAGACGTTTTGCCTGGCTCTTTGAGAAATTATCAAGCCTATTTGAGGCATCTTCTCGTCTACCATTAACTCATACATTACCTTATCGTTAACTATCAGTTTCCTCGCTTCGTAAAATGGATATGGGCTTACAAAGCTTTGAGTAGTAGGTCCAAATACTATGATTCTTAGCAGCTTTATGGTTTTAAAGTCGAGAACTTGATATTCTTCGATAATGCAGTTATTGCTTACGGAATTTATCCAAGATATGTTGAATTTTTTATCATACGGCAACTTGGTTATCAAAATTAGTGAGTCTCCTTTAATTATCAAGTAGCGACATTCAGGATTGGCGTGAAAAAACGACGTGATGAACATAAATGTGGCTAGTGCTATTGCTAAGGTAAAAAAGGGTATTATGATTTTTCTAACGCTTAGCTTTCCGGCCATAGCCCAACCTCTTTATAGAACTTTATTGCTCCAGGATGATATGGAATTTCAGGCAGCTTGGGGCCAAGTTCTGGATTGAAGTGGGCCCATATTACTGATTCCTCGGCCATTTCAGGGTAGTACTCGTAGATTGCTTTGACTATCTTGTATACGACGTCTTCAGGTAGATCAGCGTTACAGAAGTAGCCTACTGGCTGCGCGATCGTGTGGACTTCATAGTCTTGGCCGGGATATGTGTTTGGCGGTATTACGTATTCTACGTAGTATGGGTATAGCGATGTTAGTATTTGGATCTCGGTTTCGTTGAGTCCTATTAGCTTGGCGTTTATGCCTGGTGTTGCGAATAGTTGTTGTGATGGCGTATTGGGGACATATGTAAATGACATTACTGCATCGACTCTTCTATCTCGAAGAGCTTCACATCCCTGGGTCCAGTCTATCTCTTCAGGTATGATCTTATCGGCAAGTCCTAATGCCTCTAAGACGCGCATGTTTTGTATGTATACGGCTGTTCCAGGAGCTCCGACTACAACCTTCTTGCCAGCTAGGTCTGTTAGCTTATTTATGCCTGTTTCAGCTAGAGTCACAATGCCAAGGACGTTTGATTGCTTCCATACTATTGCTCTTAGATTGGGATTAGAGGCATTAACGAATTTTCCTTGTCCATAATAGCAATCTCGAGCAAAGCTGAATATGTCGTGAACCACGTCGGCTTTTCCTTCTCTCAGCAAATGCATGTTCTCAACGCTACACGTAGAGCCTATGACCGTTATCTCGAGGCCGACTCCATGCTTCATGCATGTCTTGGCGAAGACTGAGCCTCCAATCCATGCGACTGAGCCCGTGGCGCATTCAGCCCACTTCAATCTCACTGGAGCAGCGCCAAAACCACCGAGAGTGAACCAAGCCGCTAGCCCCACTATGATTACTATGACTATAATTATTGCTATAACACTCGTCTTCTTCAATGCCATCATGGGGTAAGCCTTTTTCATTCCATATAAGATTTTTCGAAAAATATTCGGTTTTTCATGTGGGCTTGATAAAAAATATTAAGGAAGGAATGAGAGATCATAAGTGAAATGCCTCGTCTTAGACGTAAGATTTCAGATTTGGATCCTATCGATAAAAGGATTATAGAGATTTTGCAGGTCAATGCTAAGACCCCGTATAGGGAGATGGCGAAGAAGCTTGGTCTCTCCATATCTACAGTTCATGAGAGAGTTAAG
>QMSF01000219.1 GCA_003649565.1 Thermoprotei archaeon
GAAAGAATGTTCATAGCAGCACCTCCAGAAAACGTGAATAGAATACTTGAAATATTCGAAGAAGAAGACGTAGAAGCAGTCGAAATAGGGAATTTCACTGATGACCGCAGACTTAAAGTATTATATGAAGGCTATGTCGTAGCCGACATAGACCTCAACTTCCTATTCAATCCACCAAGAACAATTAGAATAGCAGAAGTAAAAAGGGAAGAGGATATTGACATCGACTTTGAAATGCCTAAGGACCTAAATGAAATACTCTTTAAATTACTGTCATCGCCAAATGTAGCAAGCAAAGAACCCGTCATTAGAACCTACGACCACGAAGTTAAAGGCATGACGGCTATCAAGCCACTTCAAGGCCTAAGAGCAGGGCCAAACGACGCAGCTGTAATGAAGCCCTTACCATCATCATGGGCTGGAATCGTGATATCATGTGGCATCAAGCCAAGCTACGGAAAGATAAGCACATATTGGATGGCGGCATCAAGCATAGATGAGGCCATAAGGAATAACATATGTTTTGGAGGCAGGAGATGGGCACTACTCGACAACTTCACATGGGGCAATCCCGAAAAGCCAGATAGAATGGGATCACTACTAAGAGCTGTACAAGCTTGCTACGATATAGCAAAGATGTTTGAAGCACCATTCATCTCAGGTAAAGACAGCCTATACAATGAGTCTCCTCTAGGCCCCGTCACGCCGACACTACTAATAACGGCGATAGGCATAATACCTGACATTAGAAAGGCCGTCACCATGGACTTAAAGGATCCAGGAAATCCAATATACATCATTGGATTGACGAGAAGAGAGCTAGGTGGCTCAGAGTACTACAGGTTAATGGGATTAAGTCATGGCGTTGTGCCAAAAGTCTACGAGCAAGCCAAGTCAATCTTCAAGAAGGTCGTTAGGGCAATAGATGAAGGGGTTATAAGGGCGTGCCACGACCCATCAGAAGGCGGCATAGCTGTAGCGCTAGCTGAAATGTGCTTAGCCTCAGGCTATGGAGCCGACATAAGCTTAAGCAATGTGCCACTAGATGGACCTATGAGAGACGACTTAATACTCTTTTCAGAATCAAATAGCAGGTTCATAGTTGAAGTGGATGCGAGTAGAGAAGAGGACTTCATTAAGATAATGGAGGGGGTGCCATACTCAAAGATAGGTCAAGTCTCTAAAGAGCCCGTATTGACCATATGGAGTTTAAGAGGAAAACCGATCATAGAAGCTAATGTCGATGAGCTTTGGAGGACTTGGAGAGAAGCCTTAACATTAAGGTGAGCTCATGAAAGACGTTAAAGCATGCATATTACGTGTAGGAGGAACAAATTGTGATTATGAAACTAAAGTAGCCCTAGAAGACCTTGGCCTGCCATCAGAGATAGTCCACATGAACCAGCTTCTCAAAGGAAAAAAGAACCTTGAGGACTACCACCTCTTAGTGATACCGGGAGGCTTCTCATATGGCGACTACGTCAGAGCTGGAGCCATATGGGGTAAAAAGCTTGCTTCAAAGATAAGAAGGGACTTAGAGAGGTTTATAGATGAGGGCAAAGCGGTCATAGGGATATGTAATGGCTTTCAAGTCTTAGTTGAATCAGGCGTACTGCCGGGCTTGAAAGGGCTAAGCGAATATCCTCAAGCAACCCTAGCCACAAACACATCAGCTAAATATGAATGCAGATGGATTTACTTGAAGCACCATAAATCTTCGTGCAAACTCCTATCAAAGTTAGAAGAGGGCATGGTTCTGCGCATACCAATTGGCCATGGAGAGGGCAGGTTCATAGCTGATAAGGAGATTTTAGATGAAATGTTAGATAAGAAGCTCATAGTATTCACGTATTGTAAGCCTGATGGCTCGCCGGCCAATGGAGAGTATCCCTACAACCCTAATGGATCAATGCTGGACATAGCTGGCATATGCAATCCAAAGGGCAATGTAATGGGCATGATGCCACATCCAGAGCGAGCATACTTTGGATGGCAGCTGCCTGATTGGACTAAGAGCAAGAACCCCCCTCAATATGGTGATGGCAGGTTAATACTTGAATCAATTGTCGATTACGTGAAAAGCCTATAGTCAACTCCTAACATAAGGCTTAAGGCTGAGAAGTGCGCCATTAAACCCCTTTGCTTTAGTCAATTCATTGATTTCTTGCCTTCTCTCATAGGCAATCTTCATTACGTCCTCAGGTATTTCAACCCTCACATAGCCATCAACAACTCTGGCTCTAATAGCCACATCACCTAGCAGCTCTCTAAGCTCCTCTTCTAACTCCTCAACTGCGCTTAAGACACTAAGATTTAACTCGATGAAAACCTCCATTCTAGTAGCCTTACAGCTATTTGGGGGTTTACTTGCAACATCCAAGTGAACTTCATAAGCCATTCTCCTAATTTCGCTTTTAGATATATTGAAAATGAGATATGGTGAAAGAACCCCTTCTTCTCTAAGCGCTTTTATGCCAGGTCTACCATAAACCTCATCAGCATTAGTTCCATCAATTAACTTGTAATCGCTTAATCCAAGTTCAGCAAGCATATTTTTGATTGCGCTAACTCTCATCTTCCTGCAATGGTAACATCTAAGAGGGGTATTCAACTTGACATGGTGATTTAAGAGCTCATCGACCTCAACTATTAAGTGCTTTAGCCTTAACATGTCTGCTATTCTATGGGCGTCATCTAAATCGCGTTTATAAGTCAAAGGTGACTTAACGGTCACGGCAATGGTATTTTCACGTCCAAGCCACGTAGCCGCTAAATATGCAAGTAATGAGCTATCAACACCTCCAGAAAGCATCACCGCAACTTTACCC
>QMSF01000220.1 GCA_003649565.1 Thermoprotei archaeon
CCATGTATGGCTCTGGCATTTGCGCCATGGCAAAGCTTAACCTACGGGTTAAATCACCTGTATCGAGATGATGTATAGCTCTTCCAGCTATCAATATGAAACTACTGCTGCTCTTCTCGGATACTTCAGGTTTAGAGGTTTTTGATGGCATTTCCGCTCTTGGCCTCGCCTTAACGAGCTGACCTCCAACTTCAGAGACCTTTTCAATTGTAAGCTCGGAGTATTGGCTGACGGTTGAAGTAATCTCTTTGAATATGTCCATCCAAGACGTGTAATTAAAGCCGCTTGCACCCATAATTGTCGCTAGCTCAGAGAGTATTAACCATACTGGCTTGGCCTCATTGAATGGATCTATGGCCTTAAATACTCTTTGAACTCTCCCCTCAATATTCGTGTATGTTCCGTCGTATTCAGCCCATGAACAAGCGGGCAAGACTACGTGAGCTAGCTTCGTTGTCTCGCTTGGAAAGATGTCTATTACAGCTAAAAACTCAAGATTTCTCAGAGCACTTTCAACAAGCTTGAAGTCGGGTAGAGATGCGGCTAAATTGAAGCCTATGACTATGAGTGCTTTGAGTTCGCCTCTGCTGGCAGCCTCAATCATCTCGGTTATAGTTAATCCTCTTTCTGTTGAAGTATAGCCAGGACCATAGTCAGCTAGACACCCCATGTCACATGATCCTTGCGCATTATTTTGATCAGTAAGTGGAACCAATCCTCCATCAGAAAACACGCCTGTAGCAACGCCAAGGGCTATTAGCGCTCTAAGAGCATTTACTGCTCTTTGCTGCTGCGTTATACCATGAGAATATATGATGACAGGCTTCTTGGATAGCGCCATCCTAAATGCGGTTTCTCTAATGAGCTTTGAGCTTACTCCAACATCACCTTCAACTTCTTCAGGAGCGTACTTCTCAGATAACTTAGCTACACCTTCAAAGCCCTCTACCTTCCAAGCCTCGTCTTTAACCATTTTCGAGGTTACTATGACATTTAGCATTGATAGTAGGAGCTCGACGTCACGTCCAGGCTTAACTTGGAGATGCAAATCTGACTTCCAAGTGGTTTTTGTGCGTCTAGGATCAATAACTGCTATGATAGCTCCATTATCTCTAGCTCTCAATACTCTTCTGGCTAAGACAGGGTTCACCTCGAATGGATTTGCACCCACGATTAAGATGAAGTCCGAGCTCTCAATCGAGTTTAATGTGCATGTAGCCCATGGATATCCAAGGCTTTCAATTAGGACCTTCAAAGTGGCTGCATGAGTAAGTCTAGCAGGGTTATCTATATTCGTCGTGCCTAAAGCGACTCTAGCAAATTTCTGGGTTACATAACAATCCTCATTTGAAGTTCTGGCTGAAGCTATGACTCCGATAGACTTAGGACCATACTTGGACTTTATCTCCATTAGTTTGTTGGCTAAGAACTTCAGAGCTTCATCCCAACTAACGCTTCTAAATTCTTCTCCCTCTTTAATTAATGGTGTTGCTAATCTCTCAGGATGTTGTGCAATCTCATAGCTGGTATTTCCTCGGCTACATAGAGCCCCTTCATTGGGGTGCTTTGATAGATACTCTATGCCCGTCACAATCCCTTCACTTACGAGTAACTCTAAACCACAGCCTAGGCAGCAGAATGGACATATAGATTGGGTCTTATCCAACTTTAACACCTCGACTCATAAGTAGGATTTTAGCTGTAACAAGCTTCTTACAGTTCTCACATAGAACTCCAATCCTGTCAAGGTGAATTTGGGATATAGGCAAAGTCTTAATTATATCGCGTACTTCATCGACTTGCTTAACGGATGATATTGTGGCTCCACAGATTGAGCATCTCTTAAGTTCAACATCGACTACCAATATAGGTTCATCGCTTAAGAAGCTTGATAAATCAAAAACCCTCTCAATCTTCACGGCTTCCTTGGGACATTTGACCGAGCATTCTTCGCAAGCAACGCACTTCCAATAATCCATATATATCCTTCTTCTATCCTGCGTTTCAACAAGTCTTAGAGCGCCACCTAGACATTGAACTGAACAAGAAGCGCAACCCCAACATTTATCGGGATCGAAGACCGGTTTACCAAATCCTCTTAGTAGCTCAGGGACTTCAATTATAGCTTCAGGTGGTATAGCGCCTTTTTTCTTAGCAAATTCGAGGAGCAATCTTCTAAACTCCTCTATTTTTGTTTGGGGGGTTGTACTCATAGTGATGGGCTACCCCCAACACTTCTCTTCTTAGCGAAGGGGCATGACACTACACATATGTTGCAGCCTATGCAGTTTATGAACTTCAACGCCTCGGAAGTGCATGTAGCTACGCATGCTGGCTCCAATCCTTGTCTTATTCTATCAATGCACATGTCACACTTAACAACGACCTTCTTCTCCTCGTCTAGTCTGGGCATGCCAAATGGGCAAGCTACGACGCATGCCCTGCATGCTACGCACTTGGCCTCATTTATTACCGTAAAGCCTTCAGGCGTGACATCTATTGCTTTTTCCGGGCATGATTCGACGCAAGCAGGGACTTCACAGTGTTGGCAATGCATTGGGACGTTGAACTCCACTATTGTCTGAACGTACATTCTCGGAGAGCCGCCGTGAACTCTGGCACAAGCAGCTTCACAAGACTTGCAGCCTATGCACCTCTCAACGTCAATGTAGAAGACTCTTCTAGTCAGAGACCTATATGACACAAAGCGCTCAATAGGTGGCTTCTCTTCGGGTTTAACTTCAACTTTCTCGACAACCTCTTCTGCAGCCTCCAACTTATCCAGCCTCCAGCTTCTTTAAGAG
>QMSF01000221.1 GCA_003649565.1 Thermoprotei archaeon
ATTCTCTTTAGTCCCTTCGACTTCAAGTATTTAGCTACTTGGTATCGGAGATTGTCATCTGGAATGTCATATATCACGAGTGTTATTAGCTCCAAGGTCTCACCATTGTGACGTAAGCAGCTTATCAGTAAGTTAATTATCTGAATTTAATGCTTATTGAGTTTTGGATGGTTTTTCACTTAGCTTAATCGTCAGGTCCCCTTGGTAAGCATTATGAGTTGGAGTTTTCGGGTGAGTAAGAAGGGTGTTGTGTATTTGCCTAAGAAGGGTGGTTAAGTTTTAGGGTTTAAGGAAGGGTGAAAAGCTTAGGTGATGGTTAAGGATAACGTTATTATCATGAGGTTTCTTCCCTAAGCTTTTTGAGAAGGGAGGATATTGGGCTTCGACAATAATTGAAGAGGTTAAAGCTGAGTCTGAAGAGCTCATTGAGGCTTCAAGTACGAGCATTGGTTGTTGAAGTTTTCATCTGAGTCTAACACTCTAGTCGTGACAAGTTAATAAGGTCTAAGGCTGCAAGTTGTTGTGGGGGTCTAGTGTGGCTAGGACTATTAGGGTTAGGTTTGAGGGTGGTGTTCTGCATCCTTTAGATCGTGTTGAGTTTCGTGAAGGTGAGGAGTTGGTAATTAGGGTTGTTTCGCTTGATGAGAGGAAAAGGCTGCTTGAGCGATATCGCGGTTTTGCTGGTAGAGCTAGTAAGGAGGAGCTAGATGAGCTTCTTCATGAAGCTAAATGGGAGGGGCTTTAGTGAAGTTCGTGGATTCTAACGTCTTCATTTACTACATCTTCGAATCAAGTTATACTGAAAGGGCTAAGGAACTTTTAACAATTCATGTTGATCTTGCATCAACATTAGGCGTTGTTGATGAGGTGCTTCACGTAATAATCAGGAGAAAGGCTCTTGAAAACTATGGTATTAAAAGGCTTGACGACCTTAGGCGCCACATTAGAGTTCATGGACTAGGTTTTGTAGAAGCATTGTTGAGAGCTTTTCTCAAGTTGTTAGATGACCTCAACATAATGGTGTTACAAGATATAGCAGATCCCTGGGAGTTGTTAGAGACGATGCTGAATTACAAGTTAGCACCTCGTGATGCCATCATAACTCTTACGTGTAAACATTATGGAATTCAGGAAATAATAACATTCGATGAAGACTTTAAGCGAGTACCTTGGCTTAAAGTTATTTCATAAATTATGAAATGTAAGAATCGCTTCATTTCTTAGAAAGCGTGGTGATCAAAGCTGTTTTTGTGTTACCACTTAGCTTTATAGGGCTTGTAGGTCTCTGTGCCTCTAATGTGCTTGGCTAATAGTCTTGCCTGTTCTAAAACGATATTGTTGAGTGGAGGCTTGGATTCGTAGAGCCTATTGGCTATGACGCTCCACACGCTTCTCATGGCTTCGCGATCTTCGGTCTTCAACTTCTCGAATTGCCTATAGTCTCTTCTAAAGGCTGCTATGAGTGGTCTATCGACTGCTATGGGCCTGAACTCCTCCATTAAGTCGAAGACTAAGGTCATTTTTCCTGCTCTTGGCTTATGAAGGAAGCTTATGTAGGGATTTAAGCCAGCTATGAATATGGCTCTCCATACTACTCTTCTTAAGACGCCATATCCTATGTTGAGGGCTTTATTGAAGAGGTCTAGCTCTATACCAGGTAATTGGCGGCTTCTTGGGATTCTCTGTTTGAAGCCTATTTCGCTTGGTAGGAGTGTTGCTATCGTCGCCCAGTACTGCCTGGCGGCTAACGCTTCTAGGTTTCTGATTTCATCTACTGAGGAGGCTGATGGAAGCTTTGATAGTACATTGTCTAAATAGCTTATACTTGACGCTATGTGTTGATACTTTTTGCCTGAAGCCTTGAAGTACTTGTAGTACTCGTTAAGAACAATTCTCTGATTATGTATTTTCCCTTCAGCGAAGGCTTTGGCTAGCTTTAACCTCTCCTCTTTGTGATGAGCCTTTTTGAGCTGTTGAAGCCACGTCTTTAATGTTGAGCCATAAGATGCTTGAATAAGCCTGGCTATGGGCTTGTCCTTCTCCATGAAGACCAGATCAATACCATAATCGTTAGCTAGCTTCACCGCAGCTGCTGATATTGAGGCTCCAGTAACTGTGAAGACTATCGCATCAAGCTCTACTGGTGCTACATCCCATATTTTCTCATCTTTAACGTAGAGTTGAAATCTGCCTTCCTTAGCGCTTAAGAAGGCTCCATATCTATCTATGAGGGCTATCTTCGTCATGTCTTAACCCTCTTCACGGCAAACATGTATGTAAGGACAATCAGGGCTACACTTCTTGGCTTTGCCTGGGTCAATGGAGTCCTCCACTATCCTAGCATAGGTGTCACGTCTATCTATGAAGGCTTGTCTGAGGCCATCGGATACCCTCACAATCTTCTCGTATAGCTTAAAATCGCGTTTTGAGGGGTCTAGCCTTACCATTAATATGACACCATAATTAATGGGGACTTCATATTGGCTTTCAAACGCCAAAGCATAGGCTGCCAAGCCTATTTCGTAATCTGAATGCCAACTTCTAGTCTTTACTTCAGCTATAATGTTGGGATAAATCATTAAGTCTATTCTAAGCGTCTTGCTGAGACCTATTAAGCTTCCATCAACTGGAAACTCCGTTGTGAAGGGAGTTACAAGAGAGGTCAATCCATCAATTGATAGATAAGGCGACCTTGATCTTGCTTTAGCTAATTCACTTGAAAAAGTATCAACAGCTCTAATCCATAAAAGCTCAAAGAGAAGGTCAACATTCCTTAAGTCTTTAAATGCCTCTCTACAAG
>QMSF01000222.1 GCA_003649565.1 Thermoprotei archaeon
ACAATTTTTTAAGGTTTCTATACGTCTGAGATAGACTCAAGCCTATAGCTGAGGCTATCTCCTTAACTGTAAAGGATCCTCGAAGTAGGGTCTTTACTATTTTGAGCTCTCCTTTATTCATACTATAAAAATATGCAAATAGCATATTAATATTTTGCATTTTTCTAGAGTAAAAATGAAGTGTCAGCAACAAAATTTAGATGACATCTGATATCTATATAAACTTTGAGCGAACGTCTGTGCATTGATGAGCCATGCAGGCTCTGAGGTAGACGATGATGAGCGCTCCTTTTATGCTGACTACTTTATGCACATAGTCTTAATGTGCTTTATCGGCAATTTAACGTAAACTTCATCTCCAACATTAACTGGCGAAGAAGAATATTCTTCTTCGGATTGAACAGATAACAGCTTTAGCTTCTTAATCGAAATCGTTATTTTATATAATGAGCCATCCTTAACTATTTGCTCGACAATTCCTTTAAACATGTTGAACTTCGTCTTCGGGTTAAACTCTCTCGTCAGTATAACTCTCTCTGGTGGTATCGCTATCCTCGTTATTACGCCATCGTCATGTGGCGCTAGAAGCTTAATGCCTTCGCATTCGACTTCAGCCAGCCCGTCGTGGATAAGCCTAAAGCTATTACAGTTCAAGATGTTGGGGCTTCCAAGAACCTCTCTAACTATGGGGTCTGTACTGTTAAAGAAGACCTCATTAAATGTTCCTACGCCTCGTATCTCGCCTTTAACTAGAACCGCTACTCTATCAGCCAACTCTTCAGCCTCGATTATGTCATGAGTTACGAATATGGTCGTAAGTTTAAGCCTTCTCTGCAATGCCTTTAACTCCATTCTTAAATTTCTCCTCAATGAGACATCGAGATTGCTGAAAGGCTCATCCATGAGCAGGACCTTAGGCTCAAGTACTATGGCCCTAGCTATCGCAACTCTCTGTTGTTCACCGCCGCTAAGCGTTAATGGGTATCGATGGGCCAAGTGTCTTATATTGAGCATCTCCATAACCCTTTTGACCTTCTCATCTATGACGTCCTCGCTTAACCCCCTCATCCTCAAACCGAAGGCTATGTTATCCCTCACATTTAAGTGATTAAATAGAGCTAGATCCTGAGGGACATAACCTATGTCCCTCTCATATGGCTTTAAGCTGTCTATTGGCACCCCATCAAAGAGGACAGATCCATCATAATCAGTCAGGCCAGCTATAACATTGAGGAGCGTTGTCTTACCCGAGCCTGATGGCCCTAGAATTACCATAAGTTCTCCATTCTCAACCTCCAAACTGACGTCTCTCAATGCATAATTTGAAATGTTTCTAATCTCGATTTTAGGCATTTACTTGATGTACCCCCATTTTCTAAGCATTTTAACCTCAATTTTCTCAATTATCATTTGAAAGACGTAGTTTGAAGCAGCCAATATTAATATTACCGCTAGTATGATGTCAACTCTAAGTATTGATTGGGCCTCCATGGCCAGCAGCCCTAAACCTGATGACATAGCTATCATTTCGACAACAAAGCAGGATCTCCATGCCATGCCTGCTTCAACTTTAAGGCCGGATAATATAGACGGCAAGGCTTGAGGAAGTAAAACGTGAAATACAGCTTTTAGTCCTCTTGCTCCTAGCGTCTGCGCAACCTTCATGGTGCTTGGACTCAAGCTTCTGACCCCGGTGAGGGTCACATAGACCATTGGAGCAAAGCTACACATGAAGACCACAGCTATCGGCAAGCCTTCATTTAGGCCTATCCATATCAGGAATAACGGGATCCAAGCTACTGCTGGTATTGCATAAAGCAAGGTCACTATTGGATAAAAAGCTCGATAGCTGAGCTCATGATAAGCTATCGCTAACCCCAATAGTACTCCGAGGCTTGAGCCTAACCCTAAGCCTATAAGCACTCTCGTTAATGTAGCCAAGTAGTTTAGGCCAAGCTCACCCGTAATGGCTAAGTTATACAATGCTGTAATGGTCTCGCTGAAAGGCGGGAACAAATACGTCGGGGCTACGCCTAATCTAGCGGCAAATTCCCAAATTGCGAATAGTGCTATGATTGACAATAGCTCGAGCTTTAGATATTTCCCAAACCACTTCATAACCTCAAGCTTGACCTCCTAATGCACTTGATAATATTGTCGTATCAACGAAATCACTTACATTTATGGGTTTTTCGAGAGCGCCATATTTAACCATTAAGTCGATGTACTTCTCGATTTGGGTGATGTTTATCTCGTTGCAGTAGTCAAGCCACTTCATAGATTCGAGGGCATCTTCGAAGCTTATTCCAAGCCTGTTAGCTACGATGCTTGCAGCTTCCTGAGGATGCTCGCGAATGAAATTTGTGGCCTTGACTGTAACTCTTATCAGTCTAGCAATAACTTCAGGGTCTTTCTCCAAGAGGTCCTTTTTGACTACGAGAAAGCTTCCAGGCATATCAGGCCATAGATCCTGGCTTCTCACCAATACTGTACAGTTTCCATGTCTAACTGCTAAAGTGGCGTAATGCTCAGGCATAGCTGCAGCGTCTATTTGCCCTGTCATTAGGGCGTTTAACATGGCTGAAGGCTTCATCTTCATAATGGTCACATTAAGCTTGTATTTGTCAATCGCCATCATGAGGACCAGATAGCAGGGGCTACCCTTACCTGGGCATGCAACAACACCGCCATTTAACTGATCAATGCTCTCTATACCCGGTCTCCCGACTATAGCATAACCGTGAAGATGAGCTTGAGCAACTACCACTATGGGTACTCCTCTGGCATATGCCAAT
>QMSF01000223.1 GCA_003649565.1 Thermoprotei archaeon
GTATTACAACTGCTCTATGTCTATCATTGCCATAAAGTTTTGACAACATTCTCTTTAAGATGTTCTCAGCCAGGTAAGCACCATGAACATGATGCATATCTCTATGAAGCGCATTTCCAATATCATGGAGATAGGCTCCACCTAACACGACAATTCTTGAATCCTCATAGTCACCTTCACCGTCCCTTACAAGTGATGGTTGAATTCCTCTTCGCTCCAATATATCCATAATCTCTAGTGCTGAGCCTGAAACAGTCCTTGAATGAACAACACCGTGATCATTGTAGAAAAGCCTAGTCACAGCCATAACATTAGCCATCTTGAGTAGCGATTGAACCTCGTCATTGTTCTCAAGCATCTTAAAGAACCTAGCGAGCCTTGGATAACCCTTAACCTTAGAATACACCAACTTTGAACTCACGATAACCAAATAATTGCACCCATGAACTTTAAGTGGCAAGCCAAGAAAAACACTGCCTAATTAAAGGTAAAAGAAGGTTGAAAGGTTTTGAAGAAGCTCCCTACTGCTCTGGTATGTCTATGTAGTCTATTCCGCAAAGTTTCCCTAGCTCATCCATTAATGGCTTGAAGTTATTGCCCTTAACCTCCCATATGGTCAACATCCAGTTTATGTATAGGCCACTTTTAGCTGGCTCAGGGCCACTCCTCTTCTGACCATACTTGTCTATTATTGGCGCAAAGGTCTCTTGCACTTTCTCCCAGCCTTGCCTAGGCTGAATGTAAAGCTCAACAGTTCCCACGCTTTCTGGTGGTAGGCTTCTAATAGCTGCCTTTGTTATCCTCTTAGCTTTCTTCATTTCTGCTTCTGGAAAGAGGAACTCCACGTCAAAGCTTATTGCTGTCGTATCAACAGCAGCTGTTCCTATAATCCTATAAGACCATAAGGTTCTTCCAGGTCTCCTACCTGCAGCTTCAATCTTAACAGCAGTTGACAACATATTCACCCCCGCCTACAAAGGTTTTCCTTAAGTCCTCGGTATTTAATATTTTAGGCTAAGCGTGGTCATGAAAAATGCATAGTGGATAAAATTAGATGGAAGCTTTAATCTTCATTATTGCGTCGACGAAGTCCTTAACGGTCAAGCCTGGTATCTGGGTTTTCTCAAGCGAACTTTGTATGGCGAGGCTGAGCTCCTTTTCCTCAAGCCTTAAACCTTTGAGCTTTTCCTCGAGCTTCCTAATGGAATCCTCTGGTATTGCGAAGAAGTCTCCAGTTATCATAATGTCGATTATCTCATTGCCCTTGACTACTGCCGTTATTCTTACCATCTTACTCGCCTTATGCGCTATTTCGATGACCTTAACGTCATGAGCCACCTTAACGATCCTCTCCATGTCGCTTCTCTTACCTTCAAACATTCGCAGCCATTCATCAGAAGTATGGCGGGGCTTAACTTCCTCCTCCCATATATCTATTTCATCCCTCGTAGGTTCTCCAAGCTCAAACTTAACACCCAAGGCCCCTTCAAAGCTTTTAATTACAGCCTTTTTGACGTACTCTAAATCTGGCAGTTGTGGCAGCTCTCTTCTTAATGTTGTAACCCAATCCCTCATGGTCTTCGCAAGCTTGTCTCGAAACTTCTCATTTGGAACCTTGAGCACCCTAGCCATCAAGTCATAGTCTAAGTCGAATATTATATTTCCAACAAACATAACTGCCTTACCTAGTCTCCCAGCCCCCGTACCAGCTATCTTCTTTCCATCGACAACCACATCGTTTATAGGCTTATAACTAGCCTTAACACCAAGTTCTCTATAGGCATTTACAATCGCTGGAACCATTACTCTAAAGAGATCCTCAACAGTCTTAGGAGTATGAGGAGAATCCTCATGAGCTACTAATTGATAGAAAAGCTGATTATTATCCAGATAAACGGCTCCGCCACCAATAATTCTCCTGTAGACCTCTAACCCTCTTGACCTACAGAACTCTACGTCGACTTCCTTTTCGAGCTCCTGATGATAGCCTATGCACACATAAGGCCTTGATGGCAATACCAAGATCAATGTGCTCGGCGACAAACCTCTATCAACAGCCATAGCCACAGCCTCAAAGAACGTTTGAGCCTTAATAGGCTCAGCAAAGCCTAAATCGAGCAATCTCCAAGTCTCCACCTCATCAATCACCACTTCACATTGTCTATGACCTCTTGAAGAAAAGCTTATTGGTCTTCTTAAGCTCCTCGAAAAAGTTTTGTGCATATGCTAAAGCTTTTTATCTTCTAAAAGCCACCATAAAAATGGGCGATTAACTTGAGGAAGAGCTTGATCATCGGGAGACTCAAAGAGTTCTCTGATTTAGAGCACGAGGTCATAGAGAAGGGAATATGTACTAATTGTGGAGCATGCGTAGCCGTTTGTCCCTACAACGCTCTCATACCAAGAGAAGAAACGTTACATAGACTTGAGCTTCACGAGCTTGAGGTTACCCCTGAAATTTACGATAAGATAGAGGATCTCTGCGGTCATTGTGGCTACTGCTATTACAATTGCCCTCAAATAATGTTCAACTTGGAGAAGGCGGAGGAAAAAGAGTTCGGCTCAGTATCCGACACGGTCATGGGTCATTACAAAGGAGTGTATATGGCGAGAGCAATAGACGAAAAGATAAGAGCCAGAGCTCAGAGCGGTGGTGTTGCAACGGCATTGCTGAAGTATGCCATGGACAAGAAGATAATAAGAGGAGCAGTGGTCGTAAAGAGCATGAAGGAAGAGCCCTGGAAGCCCGAGCCAGCCGTTGCAACAAAACTCGAAGA
>QMSF01000224.1 GCA_003649565.1 Thermoprotei archaeon
AATTAACATATGGATATTAGGCAAGTGCTGTGGAGGGTAATTATTGGGCTATCGCCTAGCAGTGTCAGCCAGCTATGCTTTATTGGGTGAGGAGCTTAAACTGGGCAAGAATGTCTATCTGGTTTTCGATGATTCCACGATAGCTGAAGTAGGTTTTGGAAAGCCGAGTTTCGTGGATGAAGTACATGAATATGAGAATTGCCTGCTCATACCTGGCCTTGTTAATTGCCACGTTCACATGATTCATTCAGCCTTTAAAAGCATGTTGAATGCATCTAGTGAGAACTCCATAACAATGGTTAGAGAGGGCAAAAACAGTTCTTGGGAGTCGCTATGCGAAGCGATTTAGCTAAAGCAATAGAGGAGATGGTCGACTTTATGTTGAAAACAGGAACTACTACCATATTGGATTTCGTTGAAGGCGGTGTGGAGAAGGTAAATTTGATCTATAATGTTCTTAGTGCCACGCCAATAAACTTCTTATTGCTCAGACAGCCAGACCATGAGTTCTCTCATGACGAGGTCCTATTAGGCAATTATAGATACCCCCCTTCTCCATTTACCCTCCCATTAAAGTTAAAGATAAATTAAAGGGCTTTGGACTTCCAAACCCTATGTCGATTCCCATTGAAGCTCTTAGGCAAATGGCTAGAATAGCTGAAGATCACGGGTTGATAAAGGCCATCCATGTCGCTGATATACCCCCAAAGCCATGGGAGGGGCGTTGGAGCATGGAAGACCCAAACTGAAATGGCATTAGACTTCTATAGAGCTGATATCCTCTTTCACGCGAATTACATTTTCGATGAGGATGTCAAGGCAATAGCTGAGCGTGGAAGTAGCGTCGTATGTTGTACGAGGCTAACACAGGTTTTAGGTCTTAAACCTGCTCCCATAGACCTCATGATTAAACACGGTGTAAACGTGGTTTTAGGTACTGGAAGCCCTATGGTGATTTCGCCTAACATGATGAGGGAGATTGAGACTACCTACAACTTCTACATGTACTTGGGAAAACCTATAGAGCCTGTAGAGATCCTGAAAATGGCAACTGTAAATTCATCTAAGGCTTTAAAGGAGAAGATAGGTGTTATAGGGGAGGGCTATAGAGCTGACGTCGTGGTGTTAAGGCTCGACATAGGGGGGCTTCATCGCATGAATGACGTTGCCACATTTATAGTTAAAAGCGCATGCGAGCTCAATGTGCTGCATGTATATGTAGCTGGCAAACGAGTATGCTAAACTTAATGCTTGAATAGACAATCCCAGAAAACGTTATCTGCAATTGACGTAAGCTATTATTTATGAGCAAGCCGCTTAGCGACATTGATAAAAAGCTAATATCGATTTTAGCGCATGATGGTAGAGCAAGCCTAACAAATATAGGTAAAGCTTTAGGTATAACACATGTAGCTGTAAGCAAAAAACTTAACAAGTTTATTCAAGATGGATACCTCAAAGTTCAAGGACTATTAAATCCAAAGAAATTTAACTTGAAGTTAGCTCTCGTTTTTGCTGAAGTCGAAAGCCCTCAGGATATGCAGAGGCTCATAGAGAACTTCGAGGATTGCCCAAGAATGACGTTTTTAGCCACTCTCATGGGTGGCTTTAATTTCGTGGCAATGATGATAGCCGAGGATCTAAACGTGCTTGAAAGCATAACATCGATATGCTGTATTAGAAGAGCTAAGGGCATTAGGAGAGCTGAAGTCATGATAATAGGAGAGCTTGTAAAGCCTCCTTACATATCACTGAAACCCGTCATTGAGAAGAAGTACAAGAAGCCTCCATGCAAATACGTTGACTGCGAGAAATGCCCTAGATATCTAAGCGATAAATGTCTTGGTTGCCCGGCAATTGAGGGCTATAGAGGCTGGCTTTAACTGTTACAATTTGTAACAAAACTCTAATTAATTGGTTTCTAACTGTAAAAGAACGATGCTCTATGCTTCTTCCTCCACTAGATGTCATACTCTACATGGTCTTGACAGGCGCACTAGTAGGACTTGTAAGTAGCTATTTTGGTGTTGGCGCATGCTTCATAATGGTCCCCGTAATGATATACTTCTTAGAGTCCATCTATAATGTCATGCCCTCGCTTGCTCCTCTCATAGCTTTTGGGACCAACATGGCTATTGTCGTGCCCACTGTAGCTAGCGGTGCCTTAAGGCATAGGAGGATACTGATGGCTAAGGGCATGCGATTTCCAACGCGACACTTCAAGCTTTTTGCTATACCTGTCGGATTTGGAAGCTTATTTGGTGCCTTCATGGCTTATACTTTTTTTGAGTCTTATCGCCCTATAGCTGGGCTTATATTGAAGACTTTATTCGGGGTTGTGTGTCTGATAGGTGCATATAGATTTCTAAGAGCCAAGCCCGCGCCTATTACGGAGCTTAAGGATCCTAATCCGCCTAAGTATGCTGTGTCAGGGTTTTTGTCTGGTGCTTTTGCCCACTTTATTGGTATAGGCGGCGGCATAGTTTACATGCCTGTTCTTAACGCTTTACTTGGAGTACCATTGCATGCAGCTACGCCTATATCGCTTGCAACAATGGTTATAGGGTCGTCTATTGGCGCCGTATCCTTCATGGCTTTTGGCTATGCTGATCAACTGCTACATCCACTTGACTATCCGCCTTTGAGCTTGGGCTGGTTTAACCTGATTATGTGGGGGTTTATAGGTGTTTCAAGCATAGCGTTAGCTCAAGTAGGTCCCGTATTAGCTCATAGAACTTCGCCAGCTAAGTATAAGCTGCTTTTGGCCATAATTTAC
>QMSF01000225.1 GCA_003649565.1 Thermoprotei archaeon
GCAGCTAAAACTACTTCACCTAATGTCTTAGAAAAGACATGAAAACCACCATCGAAACCTATATCTATATGCCTAAGACCACTAAAAGCATCTATTAAATGAGTTATAGGTTCTATTGTATCGGCAGCTAATGCCCTTATTTTATTCCAAGTTACACTAAGTCTAGCCTGTAGACTTTCGCTGGCAATAGCAGCTAGAGAAGCAGCACGAGCATAATTGTTAAAAGAAGTGCTCAATTCCGCAACCTTTTCAGCATTAGATACAAGAACCGCAATACCAGAAGCAGCTCTTCTTCCAAATGCTCTGAAAGAATCAGCAGCAGAAAAACCAGCATTCTTAAGAGTAAGCAATATCTCAGTTATTGTATGTAATTGTGGATCAACTTCATCTATAGTTAATCCTAAACTCCTCAGTGTATCTATAAGCCTATTAGAAGGCTTTAATAATTCGGCAAACATAGCCCTCATAGAAGTACCAGATGTAGAAGCCCTAATACCAGCATCAGCCATCGTACCTAAAATAGCAGCAGTCTCCTCTAAAGTCACATTCAGTTGAGGAGCAATACCTGTAATATAATTGAAAGAAGTATTTAGTCTATCTACAGTCAATCTGGTACTATTTATTGCAGAAGTAAAAATGTTCGCAACATCAGCAGCATTGGAAGTTTCCAGATTCCATGCCTGCATAGTAGATAACATTAAATTAACAGTATCTGAAAGCTCAGATCCAGTTGCAACAGTAAGCTGAGATGTAGAAGTTATTAACGCAATTGATTCCTGAGCTGTATAACCCGCCTGACCTATTTTTATCAGAGCATCTGCTATGTCTGTAGCAGCAAGGGCATACTGTTTAGATAAATTTAAAACAGTAGTACTTGCTATATCTATATCTTCTGTAGTAGCTAAGGTTATTGCTTGAAATTTTTTAAGTTTGTCCTCAAGTTCTATAGCTGCTTTAGCCACATCAGAGAAAGCTCTGCGTAACTCCCATAGAGCACGATAAAGCATAAAAACGCCTACTAATCTAAAATTAAAGAACCCTGATAGGGCAGAAGCTGCACCTCCAATAGATCCTTGAGTTAATCCAGCTTCTGTTTCCGCTTTTTTAAGAGCTTGACGTACTCTTCCTAAAGATTTCTCAAGGATAAGGGTATTATCCTTCCATTTAGAAGTTAAACGTCCATTGGCTGCAAGATACTTGGATACGGCCTTAAGTATATCTAATATCTGTTTTTCTCTAGCTCTTAATTCAGCTACCGTTTTTAATTCCCTAATACCAGTAGTCAGGGATCTTATCTTAGAGGCATTTATAGAATCCAATACTTTTTTAGATTCTATTCTGGCAGTAACTTCTTTTTCTGTATCTCTAACTAATTTATCAGATACATCACCTAATCTCCTTACAGCCCGTAAAGTTTCATCTACAATCTGTTTCCGTTCTTTAGTAAGAGCCAATACCCTCTCTGCATCCCTTATATCTTCCTTGCTTCCTCCAGTAGTACGTAATTTTCGGATATATTCTACCTGAGAAGCTAAAAGGGTATTTAACTTTTCCTGTTCTGAAATAAGTAAGGAATAAGCAGATTTTTCAGTTGTTAGCTGTGTATTTATTTTACCAAGTAAAACCTGCTGCTCTGCAGTAAGATTAGTTTGCTGTAATAATAGATCTTTTAATTCTTTTTGCCCTTGTTCATTCAGTAACCCTAATTGATATTGAAGCTGTAATGATCTTATAGATTGTTCTCTGGCAGTAGCTATAGCTTGTTCTATTTGTTCTCTCTTTAAACCAGATGCTTCTATTAATTTAGAAGCATTAAAGTCTTTAGCATAGGACGAGGTTATTAACTGCCGTAATTTCGACAAATTACTCTCTATGTTATATTGGCCTTCTAATTGGGTATTTATTTCAGCCAATACCCTCAAAGCCCCTTTCAAATCTTCTTGCATTCTAGAACTTAAGGCCAGCCTAGACTTCTCAGCCATAAGTTCATAATATCTTACCATGTTAGCAAGAGTAGATATCCTTTGATTTTCAATATTTATTATTTGCTCTTCTATTTGAAGCTCTTTTTGTCTAGCCCTAAGATTAGCCATAATCTCAGTGGTTATGGCTTTATTTCCAGATATTCCTGCACTTATCAAATTATTAATAATATCCAATTCAGACCTTATTTGAGTTAGACCAGACTTGGATTTAATAGAAGAGGCATAAAAAGAAGCCCAATCTTTTGTAGACAAATTAAGGGTATTTAACACCTCCTTTAATGAAAGATTATATTTCTGAGCATAATTTGAAGCCTGCTGTATCAAGGAAATGGCTTCTCGATCTGATACCAAACCAGCTCTCAATAAATTAGCTTTTACCTGTAAAGTCTGTAATTCGATATCTCTATATTGAACAACCTGTTTTATATTTCTAACTTCAGTCGCACTTAGATCATAACCAGCCTTAGCTAATGAAATTATTTGATTGCGTACGCTTTCTGCCATCCTCGGAACATATTGAAATTCCGATTTAATGAGCCCTAAAGTCTTCGATAGTTCTGCCCTTGCTCTGCCTAACTTCTCTAATATTCCTGAATAAGCACCTCCTAATTGCTCTACAGGAACTGCTTTGATATTCCTTGTAGAATAGAATTGCTCTGTTTTCTTGTTAAGAAGATCAAATTCTTGAATAAGTTGTTTCAACCCTGTAAGAGCAGCTTTGGAACTAAAATCAAGTTTCTGTAGATTCTCAACAGCTTTTAGAAATGCTGTTTTTGATGTATCATCCCC
>QMSF01000226.1 GCA_003649565.1 Thermoprotei archaeon
ACGTCAAGAATCCAATAGCCTATGATTCTAATGGTTTAATGCCGACCCTCACCTCACGTATGACCCGGCTAAGCACCTCATAATAGTCTATTACATGAGGGTTCTCGATGAAATCGAGCGTTGGGGGGTTAAGGCAAGGAAAACTGCCATTTTTGCTAAATGCTCTTCTAACGGTCTTCATTGGAGCGATGAGGTTAAAGTGTTAGAAGAGATAGATTATGGGGTTCAATACCTTTCTCCTTCGGTTATTTATGATGCTGAACTTGGCAAGTTCCTACTGTGGGTTATAATAAATGACAAGGGCAGTCTCATGAGGATTCTGAGGCTTTACGAATCCGATAATGGCTTTGAATGGAGGTATGTAGCTAATTGCAATGTTCCAAGTCCTAGATGTGAGGGTGAGGAATGGTCTTTATGGCATATGTCGATAAGGAAGGTTGGCGGTCAATACTGGATGATTGCCTCCATGAACCACTCTCATTACTACAGCTGGAATACCCCTATGCACATGTTCTTCTTTAGGTCGACTAATGGTATTGACTGGATGGGTTATGACGCACCTATTTTGGATAGCAGAAGTGCAAAGGTAAAGAGGCTTTATAGAGCTGATTTCATTGTCGAAAATGGGCTTTTAACTCTAATAACTTCATGGCAAGCCCATGATAATAGCTGGAACATATCGCTAAATACAGTAAACATCTCGAATATTATGAGTCCTCGTGCCTCATCAGATAACGTGGTGTTACTGAGCTAGAGCTTCTCCTTAAAGTAGTTAATGGTCCTCGATAATCCTTGGGTCAAAGTCGTAGCTGGTTTAAACTGAAGCAATCTAAGCATCTTCGATATGTCTGCATAGCTATTCCTTATATCCCCCTTTCTTGGCGGGGCAAAGCGAGCTTTAGGCTTAACACCTAGAATCCCTGCTATTATTCTTAATAGCTCTTTTATTGATGTTGGAGCACCATAAGCTATGTTTATTGCCTCGCCGATAACACTCTCGCTTTCAAGCGCTTTTACTATAGCCTTCGCCACATCCTCAACATATATGAAGTCTCTTGTTTGCTCACCATCACCATAAATGACTGGCTCTTCCCCTCTCAACATGGCTTTAATGAACCTCGTTATAACACCACTATAATGGCTTACTTGTTGTCTCGGTCCATAAACGTTGAAAGGCCTTAAAATGACTATCGGCAAGCCATGAGTTTTGCTATATGAAAAGCATAGAGCTTCAGCTGCTATTTTAGAGGCGCCATAGGGCGACATGGGCCTAAGAGGATGATCTTCACTTATTGGGAGCTTAACGGGCTCACCATAGACTGCTGCTGACGATACGTAGACGAGCTTTTTAATTCTAGCTTCAATGGACGCCCTGAGGACATTCAATGTCCCCATCGCGTTAACCTCAAAGTAGAGCTCAGGCCTCTCAATTGATTCGTCTACGCTTATAAGTGATGCTAAATGCACAACTTCTTCAACTTCACTGATACACTTCAATAATGCCCCATAATCCCTAACATCACCCTCTACGACCTTTATGCTGCCAGTCCTTAGAGCCTCCTTTAAGTTCTCATATGAGCCTGAAGTAAAGTTATCGTACACCATAGCTTTATATCCTTGATTTACGAGCTCTTCAACGACGAAGCTCCCTATGAATCCCGCTCCGCCAGTCACCATTACGCTCATTATTCATGGCCACCTTGCCAATAGAAAATAAAGCCAATGCCCATAAAAGCATTTTCAGCTACTTCAATAAAAAGCAACTGCATGATGACGAAACATCGAAAGTCTCACATATAACGCATAAACATTGTGCATTTTCATATCAAAGTGATGTGGTGCTATTATAAGATGTAAACTCATACAGCTTTCAATACATCTACTGGATTTGAATTTTTACGCATAAACCTTACATATGATATCAACTATTAATACTATATGGGTGCTCGACTAAACCGGCTTATAAATGAGGATTATATAGCTGCAAGAAGATTCTCGTTGTGTATTGTACTTATTGGTCTTCTGCTTGTATTCATGGCGTCTTCTCAAGTGTCCCTTGCAGCTACGATTGAAGACGGCTATGTCAATCCTCCAGGCTTCTTCCCCATAGTATACATTAGTGGCTCTGAGTTTGAAATGGGCTATCAGTATGGCTATCAAGCTGGCAAGTACATTAGCTTGGTCAAGGATGGCTTATGGTCATCGCTCTTAGAGAGATATAATAAGGAGACATTCTCAATAAGCTTTCAGAGTATGAGTCCTATGTGGCTAATGAGCTTCCTGAGGTTAATTACCTCGAGATTTTGAGGGGAATTGCTGTTGGAGCTCAGGATGCAGGGTATAACGTCACTTACTGGGACGTCCTGTTAATTAATTATCAAGTGGAGTTTGAATGGGTTCCTCTACCTGAAAGCTGTACGAATATGGCTGCTTGGGGTAATGCTACCGCTGATGGCAGGCTGATTGTAGGCTCAAACTTCGATTATCCTAGAGGGAGAGGTTATGCATACATAGTTATGATCATAGCGTATTCAGAGAACGGCAATGCCTTTATATCCTTCGGCATAGCTGGAAGACTCGGCAATAACTTCCAAATGAACGATAAAGGCTTAGTCCACGAGTCTAATAAAGGCCCTAATGCAAGACCTGAGGATATAGGCTATGGAGTTACGGACTTCATAATAGGCCCATACATAGCCATGACGTGCTCAACAGCTGAAGAAGCTAGAGATGTCCTCCTACGATTTACTCCGACTAACGG
>QMSF01000227.1 GCA_003649565.1 Thermoprotei archaeon
CCACCGCTTCCTTAGTTGGGATCAAGGGGTATTTAAGCTTTGAGGGCAACCACCTTTACCCACCCCCTTAAATTATAAGTCAGAAACCTTATCTCACTTCATTTAACTATTAGAGTGAAGATCCCCCTAGTACGAGGTTGAAGAGCTTGATCAGCGAATCGGACCTATTCAAAATATATCAAGCGCTGGGCAATCCCCATCGAAGAAAGATAATCATGTTATTAGGCGAGAATCCAGATGGCTTAGCTTTCTCAGAGCTAAAGAGGGAGCTTAATCTTAGTGTTGGCACGCTCTATTATAACCTCGATCAGCTCGGAGACTTAGTCCATCAGAAGAGCGATAAGAGATACGCCTTAACTGAGAAAGGCTTTATTGCATATAAAATGTTGAAGAGCGATATTGAAAAGATAAAAAATGAAGGTGCAACAAGCGGGCTATCAGGGTTAACTGATACCCTTCGTGGAGTGTTCTTCCCACGATGGTTCTTCACATTTTTAGAGTCAAAGAAAAACTTAACGCCAATAGCAGCCTTCATAGTGCTGTTGGTTGGGGGCTTTGCTTGTGGCTATAATGGCATAGTTCTAAATGTCACATGGATTGCTTACTCATCGATACCAGCTTTGTGCTCACTAAGCTTCATTTGGAGCTGGCTCGTCATAGCAATAATATCGTTTCTGGCTATCCCGCCAAACACATCTGAGAAGTTGAAGAGGCTTCCACGCTATCTAGCTGAAGTTGGATTAGCAATGTTCCCATTAGCCATATTCGTAGTGATAGAGCCAGTCTTGAGGGTAACCATTGTAGCGAGGGTCGTAGTCCAAGTCATACTGTGGCTATTAGCGCTAATGCTCATATCGTCAGCTTTAAGTCACGCAACGAGATGTAGAGGTGAAACAGCCTTCCTAGTAACGGCGCTCGTCATGTTCGTTATGACAATAGCGATACCGCAACTTCTCGTACCTCCACCTTGACGTTAAACCTCATCAATATCACGGTAATACTCTTCACTTAGAGCTGATAGGGCAATGTTTAAAGTTCTTAGAGGAGAGTCTCTAGCGTAGCTAAGATCTCGGTGTTAATGATGGCAACGTTCATATGCTTCGTAGGCCATGACTTCATGAGAATAATCGACGGAATAAACTACTGGAAAGGCAGAGAAGTCATAGACGACATATTCCTCGTTCAGGATAGAAAGAAGGACAAGTACGGTTATGCATCAAGGTTCAATGCGAAAGAGCTTCAAAAAGTGTTGACTTTTGCCGGAAAGGAGCCCTACATAATCTCCGTAAATCCTCAAAGCTATGAAGACGTCTTCTCGGTCATGTATTCAGTGGTTCGAAGAGAAGTAGAAGACCTAGGCAGGAGAGTCTACATAGACGCTACTTCGACGACCAAAGAAGCCTACGGGGCTGTAGTAACGGTCGCTTTGATGTTTCAAGGAGTTAGGCTCTACATAGTTCCTCCAGCTGAGAGAGGCTGGTACGTTCCCGACGTCAATTCACCTGAGTTCCAATCATGGTTTAACAGGGTTAGAAGTGTGCGAGGACTACAGCCTCAAGAGATATTCCTCCCGGGGTTCAGGCTTGAAAAGTTATCATATGAAGAAGAGAAGGTCTTAATGATCCTAGATGGTAAAGGCGGTGGAGCTGACTCCATAAAGACTCTGATTAAATGGTATGGAGAAGATCCAAGGGATTCAAGGGTGAAAAACAAGTTTAGCAGGCTTGTAAACAAGCTGGTCTCCAAAGGGCTTCTAGTAGAAGATACAGGAGCGAGAGCTAAAGCCATTAGGTTAACGGATTTCGGTCGGGTATACGCTAAAGCTTTAAGATACCATTACACGCAGAAGAGGAAAGACGAGACAGCGCCATACCCTGCAATATAAAGGGTGTTAGGGTATGGGCTTTAAGCTTCCTCCTCTCGACTATTCAAAAGTAGAGCATGAAATATGCTCCTTCATAAGGAGCATTGTTGAAGAGGCAAAAGTCAAAGGTCTTGTGGTGGGTCTTAGCGGCGGCGTAGACTCATCTGTAACTGCTTATTTAGCTGTGAAGGCTCTTGGATCTGAAAGAGTTAAGGCTCTTATAATGCCAGATCACAGGACAACACCTAAAAGCGATGTCGAGGATGCATGGATGATAGCGGAGAAGCTAGGTATAGAGGCCAGAGAAGTTGACATAGCCTCCATGTGCGATGCCATAATAGAAAAACATCCTTACAAGACAGGAGACAGTGTAATTGCAGTTGGCAATGTAAGAGCTAGGGTCAGAATGATTCTATTATACTATGCTGCAAATACGATGAACATGATGGTATGCGGTACAGGAGATAAGTCAGAGATAATGATAGGCTACTTCACGAAGTACGGTGATGGAGGAGTCGATATACTACCAATCGGGGATCTCTATAAGACTGATGTCAGGCGATTAGCACAACATTTAGGTATACCTGAGAGAATAGCGATGAAACCAAGTAGCCCAAGGCTATGGCCAGGACAAACAGCTGAAGGAGAGCTAGGCGTAAGCTACGACGTCATAGACCCAATATTGTACTTGATCTATGAAAGGGGCTTTAAACCCGAAGAAGCAGCAGCAAGAGTTGATGTAAGCCTAGATGTAGTAACATCCATTATGAGGAGGGTTGAGGCTTCAAAGCATAAGAGAGCCATGCCTCCATTTCCAGCAATATCACATTTAAGGCTTTATTAAAAAGAGCATTTCTCTTATTAAATTTCTTGAAAATCCATGGTATCGAGA
>QMSF01000228.1 GCA_003649565.1 Thermoprotei archaeon
ACATAATATACGGTCGTATTTTGTTAATATGAGGGCATGACCGTTCGAACATCATGATGTGTTGCAAGAAAGTTGAATTGATTGCTTTGATTTATTTTCTTCTCTTGTTTTATGAGTTTCATAGCTGCATTGATTCTCTATTATAAAGACAGGCCAATTTGGTAACCTCAAACTTAAGTTGAAAATAAGTTTTTCTAAAACAAGAAGCAACTTATGATGTTCGCAACATAAAATACATTTAGATAGGGATAAGAAGCTCATGGTAGTTATCGGCGAACCATGCGTAAACTTAAAGCTATGTAGTTTAAAGGAATAGCTGGGAAATCCCATTTCTACTTGAGGTGCCAAAACTCTTGTTGGTTTATGATGTTGGTTATGGCGCTCTTAAAAACGTAGATACATTAATTGAACTTCTAAAGTCAAAGGGAGTTGAAGTTGTAGTAGACGTTAGAGCATTTCCTAAATCTAAGAAGCCTGGTTTTAGCGGTGATGAGCTTAAAGGGATCTTAGAGGTTAATGGCATAAAGTATGTATGGCTTGGAGATAGACTTGGAGGATATAGAAGTGAAGGATATGAAAAGTATATGGAGAGTGATGCATTTAGAAGCGGTATGAAGATCCTCTTAGATGTTATATCAAAGGAAAAAGCTTGTTTATTATGCTTAGAAAAGAGACGGAGATATTGTCACAGAAGGTTTATCGTTAATGAACTAAAGAAACTGGGTTTTGAAGTTAGAGATTTAGTTGAGGACAGAGAGGATGTATAAGGTCTTAGACTTATTTTGTGGAGCTGGAGGTTTCTCACTTGGCTTTATCCTTGAAGGTTTTAAGGTTTTACTAGGAATTGACATTGATCGCATAGTCGCTGAGACTTATCATGAAAATCTCAAAGTTGATGTGTTATGCGAAGACATAAGAAATGTGCATTCCCTCGACATTAAGGAGATTATAGGCGACGACGTAGACATCGTAATTGCAAGCCCTCCCTGTGAGCCTTTTACTGGAGCTAATCCTCGAAGAGAAGTTAATGTTTTAGATAGGCTTTATACTGATGAAATGGGCAGGCTTTTTCTTCATGCTATAAGGATAATAGGTGACTTAAAGCCGAAAGCCTTCATTATTGAAAACGTACCATCAATTCTTGAATGGTCATTGAAGGAATTTATAAAGCGCGAGCTTAAGGCTATCGGATATGAAGAGGTTCATTTCAATGTATTGTATGCTGAAGATTATGGTACTCCTTCACATAGAAAGAGGGTGTTCATTTCGAACCTTAAATTAATGCCCAAACCAATTCGCAAATTAATTACTGTTGAGGAGGCTTTGGCTGGACTCCCTGATCCTGCTGAGATCAACGATATATCAAATCATGTGATTAAGCCCATACCTCCTCGAAAACTTAAGAAGATAGCTAGATTGAAATGGGGTGAAGAACTTGTGCTCTATAAGGGTGCTGGGAGAAAGGCCCTGCCTAACTGGGTTAGGCTTCACCCATCAAGGCTTGCTCCAACAGTTCTTGGAAGCTCTAGATTCATACACCCCTATGAGAACAGGCTGCTAACTGTGAGGGAGCAAGCAAGGCTTATGGGCTTTCCGGATTATTTCGTGTTTAAAGGCGGCTTTGATGCACAATACAACATGATTGGAGAAGCCGTACCCCCACCTCTTTCCTGCGCTATTGCCAAGGAGACATTTAGGTTATTAAGGAGCGCTTGAAATGAGTATAAGCGATCGAAGATGAGCGAAGTTATACCAGTATTACACAATGTGTTTAGCGTTGAAATTGTGAGACAGTTCGCTAAAGTATCTTATGGATTAGGTTTTAAGACAATAGTTATAAGCAAGCCAAGCGGTGCTGCTGCTCAAGCTGGTGTTCCTGAGGCCCAAAAGCTTGCACTTAAGAAGGGCAAGGTCTTAATAGTATTAAGCGGAATTGAAGATGTTATTGAGCTTTTTAAACCTTCGCTTACTTTGCTCATTACTCCTAAGAAATATGCTAAAGAGGAATTCGATGTAGAGCGCGTAATCAATGAAGTCAAAAAGGGTAGTGTTATAGTGGTCTTTGGTGGTAGTGAGCCCGGATTATCAGCTAGGGAAATTGAAATGGGGGTCCCAATACACATAGGCGTGGAGGACGATCTAGGACCTCTAGGCTTTGCATCAATAGTTTTGCATTCGATATCGAATGCATTAAAGAAGGCATAACAATGGTGATTTCGATGAGGCTTGTAATGAAGTTTGGAGGGATCTGCACATCGTCGGGAGCCAATATACTAAGGATTGTTAATATCGTGAAAACACATGTGGAGCGAGGGGATAAAGTCATACTAGTAATTTCAGCTATGGCTGGAGTTACTGACACACTCATTGCACTCATAGATGCAGCCCTTGCGGGGAATGTTGATGAGATACATAGACTATTATCAACAATTAAAAATAGACATATCCAAGCCTGCATAGAGGCCATTAAAGACGATGGTATGCGAACTACCACTATGCAAGAGCTTGAAGATAATATTCGTGAGCTTTTCTCTATGTTGACGATAATCTCTTACCTTAAAGAGGCATCACCAAGGTCAAGAGATAGAGTTTTAGCTTTTGGCGAGAAAATGGCTGCAAGAATAGTCTGGAGGGCATTGCTAACCGAGGGGATTAAGGCTGAGTATTTTACTGGTGGTCAGGCTGGCATAATAACTGATGATAGTTTTGGACAAGCAAATCCATTAATGCCGCTATGTAAAGAGCGACTAAAGA
>QMSF01000229.1 GCA_003649565.1 Thermoprotei archaeon
ATTTGACTCTAGCAACTGTTATGTGAGGAACGAAAGAAGACTCCGCTTCCAATCTAAGAGGTATTGCTTGTAGCTTTGGTCTCAATTCCATGTATATCTTTCTAACCTCATCGAAACCCTCTGTCACTCCTATCCATATAACTCGGGGTCTATCATGTGATGGAAAGGCGCCTAGACCTTGAAGCTTCATGGTGAATGGTTTAAATGATATGGTTGACATGACGTCTTGGACTTTCTCAACGATTTTAGGAGGTTGTTCGCCTAAGAAGAATAATGTTAAGTGTAGGTTTTCGGGTTCTACGGGTTTTAGCTTTGAGCCTTCAGTTTGAAGTTCTCTTTGTATCTCCATAATTTTGCTTACTATTTCAGGGTTATCGATGTCTATTGCAATAAAACATCGAATTAAATTAGATGGCATTTTAACCCTCCATTAATTGCTTTATGGATTCTAATAGCACTTTTGCTACGCTTATTTTTGAGGTCTTAGTTTCTATGGTGTCAGTACTCAAGACTTCATTTACTCCTGCTGCCATGAGCTTTTCAAGAGCATTGGCAGCATAAAGGCCATGAATGCATGCGGCTATTATCCTTTTAGGCTTACCCTTAGAGACTATTTTTGCTGCATTGACGATAGTACCTCCAGTGCTAATTATATCATCAACTATTATGACGTCTCTGTCTTCAACGTTTAAAGTCCTTTCTTCGGTAACTATGTCACCCGTCGTTAAGTCTCTCTTCTTCTCAAGGAAAGCTGCTTCGCCATTAAGAATCTTGGCAACACGTTGGGCTTCAGGATATCGCTTCCTATCAGGCGATAAAATGAGGGGATTCTTAAAGTCTAGAGATGATAGATACGAGGCTATTTCTGGAAAGGCGTCAACGCTTAAGGCCTTTATTTTGAAGTAGCTTAATACAATTTCACTGTGAACATTAACGGTGATGAAAGCATGTGCTCCTATAGCCTCTATGGCATTTGCTATGATCTTGGAGCTTAATGCTTCATAGTCAAGAAAAACTTTGTCTTGTCTTGAGTAGGCGAGA
Organism: Thermoprotei archaeon; assembly: GCA_003649565.1. The sequence goes on from QMSF01000229.1 coordinate 1,042, forward strand.
TAAGGTACAACAGCTATGACTTTTGAAGCACCAGCTCTAAGAGAAGCGTCTATTAATTGAAGTAGCTCCATCACTCTTTTGTCTTGAGGAGGAGGGCATGATTGGATGACTATTGCTGTTTCTCCTTTAAGAGGCTCCTCTATTCGGATGTAAGATTCACCATCAGGAAAGACTTTATAGTTTATTTTTGCCTTCATGAAGCCGCTAAGTTCCGCTAAGCGCTGTGTTAGAGATGAAGATGCAGGTCCTGGTATTAGAACTGGCATTAATAGCCCTCCAAACCTATTTTGCGCAAAGAAGAAAAATGTTTTTCTTAGATTAAGAGAGCTTAGTGGTGCTGATAATTGAAGAGAGCGAAAGTACGAATAGGCGGCATCGTTGATATATCGACAGTTGACTGGCCATCAAAAGTTTGTAGTGTAGTATTTTTCTCTGGATGCAATTTTAGATGCCCATATTGTCAAAATGGAAAGCTCATAAATGCTAATTATGGGAGGGAGTTTGAAGTTGATGATATTGTCAAGCTGGTTCTTAGAAGCAAACCATTGATTGAGGGAGTTGTAATAACAGGTGGAGAATGCACATTACAACCCGAAGGGTTAATGGAGTTATGTAGGAATCTGAAAAAGCATGGCCTAAACGTAGGTATAGACACGAATGGCTCGAAACCCGAAGTTATCGAGTCTATGATAAAGGAAGGCATTATCGACAGAGTAGCTCTTGATGTTAAGGCACCTTTAGACCCGAAGATCTACGAGCAAGTAACAGGTTTACCAGGTCATGGAGAGGATATTGTAATGAAGATTGAAAAGACACTTAACATACTCTTAAGTTCGAGCATTGAAGTTGAAGCAAGAGTGCTCATCGTTCCAAACTTAATGTATGACGTTGATCACGTTAAAATGATAGCAAAGAAAGTTAAGGGAGTTACGAGGCTTGTACTCCAGCAATTTAGACCTGAAGCCGATTTACTAGATCCAAGCCTTAAGTCTTTAAAGCCTCCTACAAGACAAGAGCTTCTTATTAGGGCAAAAGCAGCTCTTGATGAAGGAATCGAGAATGTCTACATAAGAACAAGAGAACATGGATTTGAAAAGGTGAAAAGATGGTTTCAATGAGAAAGTTGATATGTCTAACTGGCATGCCAGGTGCCGGAAAAACCGTTGTAGCAGAGATAGCACGAAGCATGGGCTTGAAGGTATATTCCATGGGCGATGTGGTGCGTGAAGAAGTTCTAAAGGAGAAAGGCTATCTTTCTTGGGAAGAAATAAAGAGAGTTATGTTTGAATTAAGACAAAAAGAGGGACCTAAAGCTATAGCTAAAAGAGTCACAAAGGCGCTAATGAGAGATACATGGGAGATAGTTGTCATTGAAGGAGTTAGAAGCCTCGATGAAATAGAGGAATTTAAAACTATAGGTAAAGTCGTGGTTTTGGCGATACATAGCTCGCCGATTGACAGGTACATCAGATTGAAAAATAGAGCTCGAGAAGGCGACCCTAAGAGCTTTGAAGAGCTACAAGAAAGGGATTTCAAAGAGCTTTCACTTGGTCTAGGAAATGTGATAGCCTTGGCTGACTACATGATAGTAAACGATGGCACTCTAGAAGACTTTAAAGAGGAGGCTAAGAAAGTCCTCCTAGAATTAATAAAGAGGGGTGAATAAGTGAAGATAAGAGTTGAAGTAGAGATAAGACCTACCG
>QMSF01000230.1 GCA_003649565.1 Thermoprotei archaeon
CCATGGATCCATGCGTTCGCCACATGTAAAGACATCGACAGCAGCATATCCATGTTCAGGCCATGTATGAATTGATATATGTGACTCCGATATTACGACAACACCTGTAACTCCTTGCGGATTGAACTTGTGAAAGAACACACCACAAATATTGCCGTTTGCTATCTTTACAGCTTCGGTCATTATCTTCTTTATGAAAGCCTCATTGTCGAGGACGCTTGGAGGACATCCATATAGCTCAATTATTACGTGTCTCCCCAATTCCATGTTAAATCCCCCTTTGATCAATTCGCATCTCAGCCCCCTTCTCGCTCAATATTCATTCGGTTTTTGAAGACCCCTCAACCTTTAAATATTTCGCACTTGAGCTTCCATGACTTAATGTTCTGAAACAAAGTACTGGGAGGGAAGGGACTATTAGGAGAACATTAAATACTCCTTTATTTGGGGGGCAGAGCACTTGAAAATTTATGAGGGGGTAGATAGCTCTTTAAGGATTTTTAAAATAGCTGTAGGAGTTAGATAAAGACTTATTAAAGTTGACGTCTTCAAACTTCTATTTCCAGCTTATCTGCTACGTCCTTTGGTATAAGCTTTTTAACCTCATCAAGGTCTTTAAATGGCCGCTTCTTCATGATTAAGCGAAGAGTCGATTTTGGAAGGCCTGGTATGTTTTTAAGGAGTTTGCGAGGGGCATTGTTTATGTTGATAGGCGTTTCAATGCCCACAACTGATCTGAAGCCATGCGAGGTTACAACGACATCGATTTTTTCTCTAATGTCACGGCGGTAAGGAAGGAAGATTAAGATGGGGTATGAGCCAGCTTGCCTAGCATATGTTCCTCCTCCACCATGTTTTTCAACATAGCAGTTCCTCAACTTAGTCCATGTAGGTACTACTTTTTTGAGCATGGGGAGGTCGACTTCAACTCTCATTTTCTCCTTGTAGATTTTGAAGAGCTTCTTGTTTCTCTTTATTATCGTGTCTCCTACTTCCCACATTGGGGTGTTTGGAAAAGCCATTACTTGCCTTATGTTTATTCTTCGAACCATAAGGCCCTCGTTTAGAACTTCTTTCATGAAATCCAAGTTCGCTTGGTATGTTTCCTCAGTTTCACCTTTAAGTCCATAGACGAAGTTGACGCCAGGTAACAAGTGTGGTAATCCATTGTAGCCTCTTTTAGCGCCAACAGAATTTATTATGCGTATAGCCTCTAAGGCCTCTTCTGGGTAGACCTTGAGGTTATTTAGTTTTACGACCTTAGGATCTGCAGATTCAATGCCAAATGCTGCTACATCTCCAGGCGTATGATTTTCTATTATTGTCTTGCATATCTCAATGGAGTCTTCTCTATGATGATAAACTGTTCCAGGGTTGACATTGTCTATATGGAGAGTCTCAAGCGCAGGAGCTACAGTTCTTATACCTTTAAAGAGCTTTCTTATAGCCTCAACATTTGGCTTAGGGAACTCTCGTTCTCCAACTTCTTTTGATTGGTATGTAAAGAGGTCTGGCTGTCTGCCAAGCCTTATGTGTCTGACGCCAGCATTGTAGAGAGATTTTACTTCTTCAATTACATCCTCTACAGCTCTAAATTTCGGTTTGCCGTATAGGGGTTCTATGCAGAAGGAGCATCCTCCAACTATGTAGCGTGGACAACCCCAATAGGTCTCTATTTCACATATCAAGTTGAAGCCATAGTTTGGATGTTGCGTTACGATTTTCGCTCCTCGTACGGCCACCTTAGCTATAAAGTGAGGATCTCTCTCACTGATTGGCAGCTTAAGGTCTCGTTTAAAGTTGTTTAAGGTAAGCTCGTAGACTTGTTTTTCAAAGGAGGGATGGAACATGTAATCAAAGTCTCGTTTTATTTCCTTGGGTAGAATTGCCGTTCGACCACCTTCAACTCCAAATCCGAAGGTTACAACAGGACCTATCAATATCTTTACTGGTTCTATGAGGAGTCTAGACCACATTTTAAGCTCATCAAGCCTTATAGGCATACCACCCAGGTAACGCCCTGGGACAGCGACTCCAGCTATGAAAATCACGCAATTGAATTTAGACAACTCCTTTAGGTAATAGCCTATATTGCTTCTTAGCTGGTCAACGGTCAAGTAGAGTATTTCAGCATGTGGATTAGCAAGCCATATAGCACCAGCGGTATATCTAGCATATATATCAAGGTATGGAGGTACGCCTAATCCGCTAGGCTCATCATCGTAACCATCGATTATACATACTCTAAGTGACATAATTGCTTAAGAGATATTTACTCATATGCCTTAATAAAGGCAGAGGAGAGAATCCGATGAAGATCTCAGATGTTGGAGAGTGGATTCTCATTGAGAGATTGTGGCGTATTCTTATTAGGGATCCTGAAGAGATTATGGGCTTAAATGATGATGTCATTGCTCGGAGAATTGGAAGAGGCCGTGTGCTTGTTGCCCATGTTGATACGCTTGCATGGAGTACTGATGTACTTCCCGGGATGACACCTCATAGTATAGGGTTTAAGTCGGTCATTATGAACGTAAGCGACATGGCCGCTAAAGGCGTACGACCGCTAGGCATTCTCTTTTCTCTTGGTCTACCGAGGGATTATGATGTCGCTTACATAGAGGAAATAGCTAGAGGCTGGAGGGATGCAGCGGCTAAATATGGGCTTTACATATGGGGTGGGGATATAACAGAGGCTTCTGAGCTAATCTTGAGTGGTACCATAATTGGCATTGCC
>QMSF01000231.1 GCA_003649565.1 Thermoprotei archaeon
GTTTAATAACTGATACCTTAGTATTGCGGATTGTATATGAAAAATCACGAGATGAAATATTAATAATCACTTTATATCCTGGCAAAAGGGGGAGATACAAATGAAAAAGATAAAGATAAGGTATGATGGTGAAGGCGATACTCTTGACATATTACTTTCTCATAGACAGATAGACTATGCTGAGGAATATGGTCAGATCATAATAAATTACGACAAAAACAATCATCCTGTGGAGATAGAAATATTAAACGCCAGTATATTTTTTGGAAATTTCTTTACTGGAGTAATGCAAGCAAAGCCAAAAGCGAAGCTAGTGGAAGTATCAGTATAATCAGCTACTCACAGTCTGGATGGTATCTTGATGATTATCCTCTTCATTTACTATATCTAGTCTCGTCTGCAAGTAAATATCATTAAAGGGCCCACGGGAGTTAGCAGTATCATCCGAGCATTATTCTAACTCCAGGGTGTCATGGTTTGGGGTGATATTCTGATGTCGCTTTTCTCATCAGAATAAATTTCGACGTGAGTCGAAATTAGCACTTTTCACTACAGATCAGGTTCCATTTATCTGCAGGGTGTCGTTAAAGGGCTCGCAGAACTTAGTAGTGTGGAAACCACACAAAATCAGAAATACCTTCTCGGATAATACTCCTGTACATAGGTAATCATTTTCTTCTTGAACTGCATACCAAAGTATATTCCAGCGATAAGTCCACCCAGATGAGCATTATGAGCAACCCCACCCATACTTGTCATCATGTCTGTTAGTGCCATAAATGTGTAGATTATTGTCCATACATAGAGGGGCATGGGAAAAGGAAACGGAAATACGAACAATGCTAATCTTGGTCTCAATACTACTAATGCTCCCATGACTGCAAAGACCGCTCCTGATGCACCGATTGCAGATATGTGAGGGGGAGGTATATTAAATGCAAATGATGTAAACAGATAGGCAATGCCTGCAAGTATCCCTCCAAGGAAGTAGGTCTTCAGTAGGTTATTTTCTCCAACAAGTCTTTCAAGATACATTCCAAAGAAGTAAAGAACGAACATATTGAAGAATAGATGCCATGCATCTGCATGGAGGAACATACTGGTTATTATTGTCCATGGCTCCTGCATGATCGATGCCGGTGTCAGAGCAAAATTTTTGAATATAAAACCAGTACTCCCTGTACTGATTGCAAATACCTCGATTACGAAGATTAGTGCGTTTAGTGCTATAATCAGTTCCAGTGCCCTTACATTATTACCCAAAATTCTCATTTTAGTTATATTCAGAATTTATCCTTATGTATTCCTGACTTAGGTCACAACCAAATGCCCTGGCACCGTATTTTCCAGATTTAATGTCTATGATTATTTTAATTTCCCTGTTGTTTAGTATCTTCCTGACAGAATCCAGATTCATTCCCTTACCGTTTTTAACTGCTACTGCTCTTTTCACTCCAGACTCAAAAACCATGTCAGTCTTTTCAAAATCGAACTTTACTTTACTGCCCAGGGCCGCAATAATCCTGCCCCAGTTTGGATTCTCACCGTGAATTGCAGTTTTTACAAGTGGTGAGGATGCTATTGCTCTTGCCCCGTCTCTGGCATCCTTCTCTGTTTTTGCATTCTTGACCTCTATCTCCATAAATTTTGTAACTCCTTCTCCATCCGTTGCCATCATTCTGGCAAATTTAATACATGCATAGTTCAAAATGTATCTGAAATCCTGCAGTCTGCATTTTTTATTCCTGTTAGACATCAGAATTACAGTATCATTGGTACTCATATCGCCATCTATGATAAGCATATTAAAACTGTTGTCAACCACATCCTTCAGTTCCTTCTGTAGTGTATCCTTGCTTAGGTCTGCATTTGTTGTCAAGAAACATAGCATTGTTGCTAGATTTGGGGCTATCATTCCCGACCCCTTACAGATACCCCCAATTTTTATTCCCTTATACTCCAGAGAAATCTCCTTGGTTCTTGTATCGGTTGTCATTATTGCCTCTGCAGCATTTTTACTTCTTTTCTTTGAAAGGTTTTGCACAGCCCTTTTTATCAATTTCTCTATCCTTAACATGTCGAGTTCTCTACCGATAATTCCGGTAGATGCAACGCCAATATTCTCTGAATTTATCCCCAATTCCCTGCCTGCAATGTCACACATCCTTCTGGCGTTTTCCATACCCTTCACAGTACAGGCATTTGCATTTCCTGAATTTGCAACTATTGCCTGAAAGCCATTCTTTATATTTTTCATACTGAGTAGGACTGGAGCAGCCTTTATATTGTTCCCAGTAAAAACACCGACAGTCTCGCAAATCTTGTCATTCACTACAATTGCAACACCATACTTGCCTTCCCTAACGCCTGCTGCCCTGAAATTGTCAATACAGACTCCGGAATTTAATCTCTTTATATCCATTCTACTATTTATTAAACTTGAAAAGTGAAATATTTATATAATGAAGGAAGTCTCTGAGAGTTGTGCTGTTTTTGGGATTCGCTCTGATGAGGATGTCTTTGATAGAATTTACTATGGCCTTTATTCTATGCAACACCGCGGTCAGGAGTCTGCAGGTATTGCTACCTTTTCTGACAAGATGAGAATTTATAAGGATATGGGTCTTGTCTCAGAGGTTTTTAAGAACAGGGAACTAAAGGGCAATGTTGGGATAGGTCATGTCAGATATTCCACAA
>QMSF01000232.1 GCA_003649565.1 Thermoprotei archaeon
TATATGGTTACATGACCACTTACTTTTAGTGACCACGTGCCTTCTACGACTCCTACAACTTCAAGGCGAACGCCAACATCATTTGGTCTATCATTGCTTAAGCTACCATATATCTCATTCCAGTCTAAATATCTTGGGAAAATAGGCCACCAACTTTTAACAGGGCCGTAGTTAAGCCATGTTATCTCCCCATTACTTATCGTGCCCATGGTCACCTTCACCTCGTTCCAAGAAATTGTTACTGAAGTTAATCCTAACCAGGGAAGCCATAGATAGATTGTCACACTATCGCCTGGTACATTGCCTTGAGGGTAAGGTGATGAAAGATCTAATCTATCAGCCACACCTAAAACGGTTATTTCGAAAGCATTGTCTTGCAATATGAGATGTTTATATGAAGGAAGCTGTCGTGTAGTCAAGAATTCTATACGAAGATATGTTGGAGAACAACGTGCAACAGCCCATTGATTTAAGTCTTCACCGAGTTGGAGCAATATGTCCATATATATCGGCCATGTAAGGCCATCGGCGTCACGTCCTGCAATATAGCCTAGGCGACCATAATCATTTGCTGATGGATCACCAGCAGCAGGTGTCACAATGTTTACGCTTAACAATGCGCTTGGATAGATACCGTCTCTAGAATTATTGCTTACGACCCCATGCTTTATTATCTCTCGCCATATTGCTTTGTGGCTTTCTATTGCTATTGTTATGTTTTTGGCTGCTTTGAATGATGTTAAGCCTTCCCATATTCTTGATATTCCATAGGGCGTTATTATGAACATTACTTTGTGATAACTTCAATGCCTATACTGCGTATTACATCAGATTTTGACGTTATGTCTCGATCAAATGTTATAAAGAGCTTGGCACCAATAGTCTTGCAGAAGGCTATATGAAGTAAGTCTAAAGTCCGCAGTTTTAGAAGGGGAGCTAACTTAAAGGCACATGTAAAGACATCATCGAAATTCGCCTCTGCAATTCTAGCCTTAACACGCCTAATTGAATATAAAGCAAGGGGTAATGGATCGGGCAGACCAGCTCTAGAATACACGGAGGCAAGCTCAATTAATGTAAGTCTGCTAACTACTCTATCATCGCCATAAGAGGACAAGAGCTCATGAGCATCAGAGTGTCTTGGGTCTAATCCATCAATAAAGGCAATTACCACATTAGTGTCAAGGTAAATCATCTAGCCCTATCCTCCTCTAATAGCCTCCTCAAGCCGCCATGCTCAATCCTAAGGCACTTCCTCTCAAATTCCTCAACCTTTCTATACACATCATCCCAAAACTCGATGTCCTTAAGAACCTCCTTAACCCCCCTCTCAATCATCAAGTTAAATGCATGCGACCTGCTACTAGCAAGACCATATCTAACCATTTTATCAGCTAACTCAACAAGCTCCCTACGAACCTTAATAGACACGGTAACAGACAACGTGGTACACCAAATAATACGAGGTATACCACGTAATATAACTTTTATCTTCCCATCTAACGCCAACAAGCTATAAATGGTGAAAATAATGCTCATAAATTTTCTCATCACATCCTCCTCTGCCATAATGCCTCTTCTATGCCCAAGTAATCAATAAAGATCTTCAGGAGATAAACTAGAAATCGTTGCATTGAGAAGTAGGTTTTTGATGAGAGAGGCATGCCATGAGGATTGCGCGTCTTGTCCTTTAATGGAGCTTTGTAAGCCATCTATGAAGGTTAAATACCAATGTCCCTTCGTCATGTGTCCACTACAGGGTGAAGAGCATAAACCGATGGAGCCCCCCCTTCTGCAAAATAAGGGATTTCGCTTGGAATTATGAGCATGGCGAAGTGAATAAGCTTATTGAGCATGTCTTAGCCTTAAAGGCTGAAGAGACTGAAACACTAAGTTTGCCCCCATTAATCCCAATAGCACCATTAGATGAGTGGAATAGGTATCATCGATGTCTGAGGAGTTTCGAGGCTATCATAGTGAGATTTGATGAATTAATGAGCAGAGGGCTAATAGAGCATGTTGCTAATAGGGGGATTCACGAGCTTCTAGATTTCAATGGAGTAATCCTGCTTTCATCTATAATGGGCGATGACATGCTAATAAGAAGCGATGTCTATAAGCTATTCGTGGATATAGCTCGTAGAGGAGGCTTCAACGCAGTCATAGGATGGGATGTACCAGTCTACATCGACATGCCGCTCTACAACTCATGGATAAACCTGCTAAAAGGCCTAGAGCTCACCTATAAGCTACGCGAAATAGGTATTCCCATAATAGGCCTAGCAAAGGGGAACAACGCTAGTCAAATAGCCTTCAGCATAAGCAAGCTAATTGAAATGGGCATAAGCAACATAGCATTACACGCATCAGAATACCTAGCCCAAGCAAGGATAGACGCTCAAGCAAGAAACATCCTATACACCTATGCCAACGAACTACGTAAAAGAAATGTCAAAAGCCTACTAGTCATAGGAGCAGCCAAGCCAACCTCCATAACCCTCATAAAGAGAATATTCGCTGAAATACCTCAACTCAGCATAGCTGGGCTAAGCTGGTACCTCGACGCCAAGAAGGACAGAATCTACATCGATAAGAGGGAAATGAGGCTCATAGATAAGCTTGCGGATTGCCCATGCCCATCATGCAGAGAAGCAGATCCCATAGACATCTACGAAGATGACCTAATAA
>QMSF01000233.1 GCA_003649565.1 Thermoprotei archaeon
ACTGCCAGAAGACAAATGGAAAGATGCCTTCCCATGGGAGACGTTAGATGAGGCTGATGATGCTAGGCTAGCTCCAATAGGCTTAACAGTTGAAGAGGCTAAGGACCTCTACGTCATAGCTACTTGGACTCCAAGAAGCTATGAGCACTTAAACCCCAACACTGGCAGACCAAGAGGCTTTGGAACACCAACAGGTAGAGCTGAGCTTTGGGTCACGATATTCAAGAAGCTAGGTCTAAGCCCACTGCCATACTACATCGAGCCCTATGAGAGCCCTGTAACTCAGCCTGAGCTTGCTAAGGAATATCCATTGATACTTGGAACTGGCGGTAGATTTAGGCCACAATTCCACTCCGAGCTTAGGCAATGGGGCATGGGAATGAGAGAACAACACCCAGAGCCAACAGTTGAAATTCACCCAGACACAGCTAGAGAGCTCGGTATAGCTGAAGGCGACTGGGTCTGGATTGAGACTAAGAGAGGCAAGATACTGATGAAAGCTAGGATTTCAAGCGCAATACACCCAAGATGCGTCAATGCTGAGGCAAGCTGGTGGTACCCAGAGCTACCTGGAGACAAGTACTGGTGGTATGGCAACTGGATATCCAATGCCAACGTGCTAACACTAGACGACCTAGAGACGCTAGATCCATACACTGGCTCATGGCAGAATAGAGCTTTACTATGCAAAGTTTATAGAGCAACAGGCTTCGTACCATTCATGCAGTTCCCAAGATACATAAGGCCCTCTTAAACCCAATAATTTCTTAATCTCCTCTTTTCTTATTTTGAGGCGTTATCCAAACCTCTTTATGACAACATATATTAGAGGCGAAAAGCAAGCTATTGACCACACGGTTAGCACGAGATACATTTTAGATGCTGATATTATGAGGGCTATTAACGGCAGGAAGGCTAATCCAAGCTCTAATTTAGGCACCCTTCTCAGATTTCTCTTTGAGGGACCTTTAGGTGTGACTTTCCACGCACATTTTATCTTAAAAAGGGGCTTTAATGAGGAAAAGAGGATATCAAGTGACATAGCCATTGTCAATGCTGACGTTCTTCCAAGTATTTTTATACCTTGAATTAAATCACATTCATTAAATCTGTACTTCGTAAGTCTGTAACTGTAAATTGCTATGGTCAACGCTCCAACAACTATGAAGGGTAATAGCGGTAGTAGTGGCGGCTCTCCATTGAAGAAAGCTAATAGCGGTAGGGCGAGTGTCGAAAGTCCAACTAATGTAAGACCCCAATATTGAGTTAAATAAATGATCAAGCTTATTTTCTCCTTCAGCTTAAGTCTAGAAGTCAAGATGGATTTAAAGTACTTCGATATGACTTGGCTTATGCCGCAAGCCCATCGTCTCTGTTGTTTTTTAAAGTCGCTATATGTTGATGGATGTTCAACCCAAACCGGAACATCATCATTATAGACAACTCTATGACCCTTAAGCCTAAGTCTAACTCCCAGTTCAACATCTTCTAAAATGCATTTTTCATCCCACATTCCAGCTCTTATTAAGACGTCTCTCTTTATCAGACAAGCATTGCCGATGAGAATGGAGCTACCAAAGAGAGTTTGAAGACCTCTAAATAGACCTCTAGTAAAGAATGTCTGTCCGAAACTTACAGCTTCGGATACAAGGCTTTCCTTAAGGTTTAGAGGTTCCCAGCGCGCAACAACTGCCGCTACATCATTTGTCTCGTATAGCGAAGGCAAGGCCTTAACTAGGAAGTCTGAGGGTATGATGCTATCGACATCAAGAACAACTATTACATCGCTTTCAACCTTAAGTGCTTCATTTAATGCTCCAGCTTTAAAGCCTCGAGCCCTCTTTCGATGAATAAATATCACTTCTAGCTCTCTTTGAGCTTCCCTACATACGCCTTCTAACGCATCTGTTTTCTCGTCATCGCATATAACTACGACCCTAATTTTGTCTTTAGGGTACTTTAACTGCTTAATTGAGGCAAGAACCCTTTCAAGAAGGGCTGGAGGCTCACCTCTAATAGGTATGTGAAAAGCTACTACTGGCATTTTGGTTAAATAACCTTTTGGCGTTGAATATTTAGAGGCTGCACTTGACACCCACAAATGATAGCTGAGGTATGTCAGCTCTGATGCTATTAACGCTATCAGTAATGTGCTTGACGCTATCGAGGCTGGCTCCATGACTCCCATGCTATATGCCGTGATTCGGCTTAAACTTAGCTGTTGTACGATTAATTCTCTCTGATCCTGCTTCTCCAGCTACCCTTTAATTGCCCTGCTCTATCTATGAACCAAACGTTTCTTCCACCTATGACCTTATAATGGAACTCGCTCTTAAAGCGCGATAGCTCGGCCTTATACTCATCAAGTTTCTTGAAAACCCTTACCTCAGTCTCTCTTCGTCTAACCCTATTTCTGCATATTGGGCATTGGTATATCTTAGTCAAGGTGAAGAACTTTGATCCACAATTACCACAACTATACTCATGAATTTTAATGACGTAATTCACAGAACCACCTCAGCGGGAATACCGGGGTTATTTAAAAGTAACCTATGAAGGGCTTTTGACTTTGCGTGAAAAGTTTATTTAAAAAGTCTGAGGTCAAGCATTTATGCCGCTTAATGAGATCTGCAATAGTCGAAAACCAGTTATTAAGAGAGTCTAATTGAGAGAAAA
>QMSF01000234.1 GCA_003649565.1 Thermoprotei archaeon
ATAGTAGACATTAAGGGGTCGCTATTCGCTATTCCAATAGCCGACGTAGAATGCATATTAAAAGTGCCTAGGAGAGAAGTCAAGAATCTGCATGGCAACTTAGTCATGATATATCGTGGAGAAGCGATACCTCTATTCGACTTTAAAGGGCCTGTGAACCCACATGACGACTACCTAGTTGTAGTGGTAAAGAAGACATCAAACCAACTGGCGGGTATGACTGTTTCATCAATATTAGGAGAAGAAGAGATCGTTGTAAAGCAACTACCTCGAATGCTACGTGGAATAAAGGGCATATCAGGGGCTACGATACTAGGCGACGGAAGAGTGGGCTTCATAATGGATCTAGCAACCTTCTTACAATAATTCCCGCATTTTTTACCATAAGTCATATACTCTTATCGAGCACTCGACGACTAGTCGCCTTTTTGTAAAGCAGTTTTCTTTTCTCTCGCAACCTCACTTTTGGATTCAAAAATGAAGCCGAAGATATTAATTGTTGACGACTCTCAATTCACGAGGCTCTTAATAAGAAAATGCATAGAGAAAAACATGAACGCAGAGATTAAAGAAGCTAACGATGGTCATGAGGCCCTAAAAGTCTTTAAGGACTTTGAACCACACATTGTTTTCATGGACATTAATATGCCTAAAATGGACGGCATAACAGCACTCAAAAAAATAAGATCATTCAACAAAGACGCTATCATAGTGATGGTTACAGCTTTAGAACAGCAAAGCATAACGCGTGATTTAAAGAGCCTTCCAAATGTAGCCTTCATAGCTAAACCTTTTGATTGTAACGCATTATTGAACATGTTAACGAGTTACATAAAGAGATTAGTATGACATCATCGGGTGAAGAGGTCATGCAACTACTCGCGATAAAGGACCCAACTCTCTCTACGATATGTAAAAGAGCTGCCAGTAATGTCGCTAAGAGATTATCTGCATTATTGAATAGAAACGTGAAGTACACTTTTACTGGCATATCAATAATTCCACTAGAAAACCTCTATAATGCAGTAGATGGAGGTGACGTTTATGTAAACTTTGTTTCAACACTTGAAGGTGCAATTAAAGGTCTAGTACTTTTACTTATACCTTATGGTAGTATGACTGAAATTATGAAACATCTTCTTGAAGGATTGTGTCCTAACTCTAATGATAGGGAAATAAAGCTTTCATTAGTTCAAGAACTTGGAAATATAATTATTGGCGGCTTTATATCAGAGATCGCCAATTACATGAACTCAACAATATTTTATTCAATACCATCACCAATAATAGATCTGCCACGTGCTTTCCTAGATGCTGTGATCTCACTTTTAGCTCCACTAGATTTTGTAATAATGATCAATGCAACCATAGAGGACTATACAAGCTCACTGCAAGTCCATATAGTACTCCTACCGGGTGATGGAAGTGCCATACCTCAGACTGGAGAGAGCTTACAATAGAGGGAGCCTTTCACTTGCAAACGCCATAAAGATAGGGGTCGGCGAGCTTGCAGTGGCGAGAAATCCGCTAGTACTTACTACGGTTGTTGGTTCTTGCATTGCCGTTATCCTTTATGATTATCAGAATAAAGTAGGTGGACTTGCCCATGTTATCTTGCCTAAACCAAAACTTAATAGGTATGGGAGGTATGAAGAAAATGAAGCAGGCAAATATGCGTCAACAGCCATACCCTTTCTATTACAAAGAATGATTCAGGCAGGTGCTGATAAAGAACGTATAGTTGCTGGTATAATTGGTGGGGCATCAATTCTTCCATTACTTGGTAACCTTAATGTTGGCCAAAGAAATATAGATGCAACTTGTGAAATTCTTTCACAAAAGGGTATTCCAATAATCATCAAAGATGTAGGTGGAAACAGTGGGAGAGTGGTATTTTTTGATATTAAGGCTGGCGTGGTCACGGTGATATATAGTAGGAAAGAGTTTTAGGTCCCCCTCCTCTTATTGATCATAATTTTATGAGGAGTTTTATGTCGCCAGCTGGACGCTTAACATGCCACACTTAAAGACTCTAGAAGGCTGTGAGTCTCCCGGGTGAGTTCAAGGTGAGTAATGTCGAATTGCAAAGAATTTTTGATAAAATACGAGCAGCTGGAGACACTGTAGAAAACATCTCTCAAACATTAGCGGCAGCAATTGAAGAATTAAGTGCATCTTCTCAAGAAGTTGCTACAGCAGCTCAACAAGTTGCTCAGGGTGCACAAAATGCTGCTGCTAGAGCAAATGACATAGCTAAAATGATACAGGATCTCCAACGATCAATGGATGAGGTAGACAAGCTAGGAAAAACGTCAGCAGAAAAAGCTTTGAAGTCAGCTGAAGTCGCACGGCAGAGGGCGGACGATGGCAAGGTAGCTATTCAAGCCTTAAGCGAAATACAAGGAGAAGCATCAAAGACTGGAGAGCTTATAAAAGAACTTGTAGAACGTGGGAGAGATATTGAGAGGATAGTCGAATCAATAAGAAGCATAGCTGATCAGACTAATTTGCTTGCTTTGAATGCTGCTATTGAGGCTGCTCGTGCTGGTGAGCATGGTAGGGGTTTTGCTGTTGTTGCTGAAGAAATAAGAAAACTCGCTGAGGAATCGCGTAAATCCGTCGAAAACATAGGCGAGATGATTAGAGGCATAAGAGATAACCTTGGC
>QMSF01000235.1 GCA_003649565.1 Thermoprotei archaeon
AGGTTAGGATCTATGCCTTTTCCATCATCTTCAATTTGTATGACTACGTAATTTGACTCTTTTTTAGCGGAGATTTTTATTGTGCCTACAGGGGACTTACCTTTTCTGCGGCGAGTTTCCGGGTCTTCAATTCCATGATCTATCGCATTTCTTATGATATGGATTAGTGGATCGACTATCTCTTCAAGAATCTTCCTGTCTATCGCTATTTCTCCTCCAGTAATAACAAAATCAACCTCTTTCCCTAGCTCCTTGGCTATATCTCTAATGACTCTCGGAAATGTATTGAAAACTTGCCGTAGAGGAACCAGGCGCATTGCCATTATCTCGCTTTGCATATCAGATACTAGTCGTTCAAGGGTAAGCATCAGTTCTCTTAGCTCTGAGCTATCCATTCTGACGGCTATAGAGTTCAATCGGGCTTTTGTTAAAACGAGCTCGCCTATGAGATTGAAAAGCGTATCTAGGTTCTTGACGTTGACTTTAACTTCCTCGAGCTTTCTATGTTCACCGAACTTATCGCTAATCGTTGCTGCTCCAGACCAAGCCTCGCTTTCTTCGACAAATGACACTAATTCGTCTATCTGATGTATCTTGTCTGATAGGCTTATAGCGCCAGCCAAAGATGCTTTTTCAGCTACAATATCCTCTTTGACCTCCACTTGAACTTCAACTATATCGGGTATCTGACTTAGTGAGTCCTTGACCTTCTGTGGATCATCAACAATTAGCTCAGCTTCAACTACATCATTGAATTGACCTTGAGCTAATTGATCGGTTGGAGGGGTAGTACTTACGACATCACCGCATTCTGCTAAGACCCTTAGTATCATAAATGCTCTAATCGGTTTAAGCGGATCATCTACCTTTAATTTCATTTTCACTTTAACGCCTTTAACACCTTCAGAGCTTTTTATTGAAGCATCTTGTTGCTCTTCTAACTCTATTAACCCTCTAATTTTATCGACATAACCCAGTAGTCTATCTATAACCTCAGAGGTTATTTGCATCTTTTCGTCGCGTAAATCTATTAAAATGTTCTCAGCCTCATGAGCTAATTTTGATATCTCCGTATAGCCCATCATGCCAGCTGAGCCCTTAATGGAGTGCATTAGTCGAAGAGCCTCAATTATGGCATCCTTATCCTTAGGGTTTTTCTCTAGATGTACTAGCAGGTTGTCAAGCGTTTGTAGATGCTCTTTAACCTCGCTCACAAAGACATCTTTGTATTCCAGCAAGTCCATGATGTCACCTCGAATTAGCTATGCTACTTGAGTAGCTTGTTGTGTAGAACCCCGTGATGCCGTTAATGACATTATATGCTTGGCTATCTTGAGCATCTTAGTTGAATATGGATGTTGAGGATGATGTAAACAGAAGACTCCTTTACTTCTATGGGAGAGCACCTCATCATAGAATGGGAGTACTCCTATTACTGGTGCATTTATTATCTTTGAAACTTCGTTTGCAAGTTCAGGAGCGTTTGCTAAGTTTGGAGGCACCATGTTTAGAATGACATAGCAAACCTTGCCAAACTTCTTCATTACCTGCATCGTGACATAAGTCCCGGTGATGTCTTGCTTATCCATCCTCATTAGTAGTATTGACAAATCACTTGACATGACAGCTAACAATGTGTCCTCATTTAGTCCTGGATGAGTATCGAATATCACGTAGTCAACGCCAAACTCTTGGTCTAAGGCTAGAGCTATATGTTTGAAGAAGCCTTCGTGATAGCCCTCCCTCATCACTTTGACTATGTCCTCAGGTTTCATGCTCGAGCCTAGAAAGTAAAGCTTGCCTCTAGGTAGCCTTAAGTGGTTTGTCAAGTCTAATACCACGTCTTTAAGATTCACTTTACCATAAATGTAATCGTTTAAGGCGTTCTTGAGTAATTGCGGTGAGACGGAGTATATCACATGTAGGCCTGGCGAGGTTATGTCGAGGTCAATTGTAGCAACCCGCCTTCCTAAAGCAGCTAGGAGCACTGAGAGATTAGCTGTAGTTGTGCTTTTCCCGGTTCCTCCTCTATAGGAATGTATGGCTATTGAAACAACCATCATAGCCCGCCTCCTTCGCTCAAGAGATCTTCAAGTCTCTTGAGCCTCTCCTCTATTTTGTCGAGCCTATCAACAATGCTCTCTATCTTCCGCTCAAATCCTTGGATTATGTCATCGACATCTTGAACATCAGTCTGCATTTCCAAGAGGGTCGACCTTATTTTGCTTCTAAGGCTCTCGCCCCGTCTTGAATTCGCAAACATCTCTTTAATCCCCGTGCCGATGTAGTCTCTTCAATTACTATAATTTCTGAGCTCTAGAAGCGACTCCTAGACCTCAAGGCGTTGCATGCCGTTCTTCGTTGAGTGAAGGTTTCCTTTATGTAATTTAAGATACATGACGTTTAGGGGTCGCCGCCTTAACGATTCAATATAACTTAGAAGGTTCAAGTAGAGCTCAGTGATGTAAATTGCAGGCGAGAAGGGACTATAGATTTAATGGTATTAACACTGCAAGCCCAATGGACATACCATTGTTTAAAATTGACGAGAAAGGGGAGAGCGTGCGAATAGAAGTGCACATGAAAGCGGATATGCAAGGACTACATGGATTTCTCTCGTCATTAGCGAACAAGTTGGTGCATATACAGAAACTGTACATAAC
>QMSF01000236.1 GCA_003649565.1 Thermoprotei archaeon
GGGCATTGCTAACCGAGGGGATTAAGGCTGAGTATTTTACTGGTGGTCAGGCTGGCATAATAACTGATGATAGTTTTGGACAAGCAAATCCATTAATGCCGCTATGTAAAGAGCGACTAAAGAGTACATTGCTACCTCTAATTGACAAAGGCGTGGTGCCTGTCGTAACTGGATTCATAGGCCAGACCGTGGACGGCATAGAGACTACATTAGGTAGGGGTGGTTCGGATTATACGGCTACAATTATTGGGGCGGCTTTGGAATTTGATGAAGTATGGGTTTGGAAAGATGTTGAAGGCATAATGACTGCAGATCCTAAAATCGTACCCAATGCGAAGCCCATACCGAAAATATCCTATGATGAAGCCACGGAGCTTGCATACTTTGGCGCTAAAGTTTTACATCCTCTAGCCCTAAAGCCCCTAATCGAAAAGCGCATACCATTAAGGGTACGGAGCTTCTTTAACCTAGAGAACCCAGGAACCATAGTTCACTGCGACTCTTCTAATGAGAGGATAGTCAAGGCCGTCTCCATGATACCGAAAGTCGCAATAATCACTGTTAGCGGTGCTGGACTCTATGAGGCACCATTGATAATAGCTAAAGTCTTCAATGCTCTATTTGATGTTGGGGCAAATGCAATAATGGTCTCTCAAAGCTCATCACAGACAAATATATCGATAGTTGTGGGGGGAGACAAACTAAATGATATCTTGAAGAGGCTTAAAGCCCTCTTACCCGAAAATTGTGATGTCACATGGGAGGGAGATGTATGCGTTATAGCAGTTGTGGGTTCAGGGATGCGAGGACGACCTGGTGTAGCTGCTAAAGTATTTAATGCTGTTGCAGAAAGAGGAGTAAATGTTAGAATGATAGCACAGGGAGCGTCAGAGCTTAATATATCACTCGTCGTAAAGCAAGATGATGCTGTTAAAGCTGTTCAAGCAATACATAATGCATTCATAGGTGCTTGAAGATGGATAAACTTAGAGTTGCAATATTAGGTGCTACAGGACTTGTAGGGCAGAGATTTGTCAAGCTATTAGCGGATCATCCGTTTTTTGATATCGTAGCTTTAACGGCATCACCTAAAAGCGCCGGTAAAAAGTATTGCGAAGCCACGAAGTGGATGCTAGGTGCAGACTTTCCAGATGCAGTTAAGGAGTTAAAGATCCTCGAAGCCAGACCTGAAGCCATTAGAAAATGTGGATATAATGTAGATTTAATATTCTCTGCGCTACCATCAAGCATAGCAAAAGAGGTAGAGCCACTATTCGCTATGGAGGGGTTTAAGGTCGTCAGCAACGCCAGCGCAATGAGAATGTTTGACGATGTTCCGCTAATCGTCCCTGAAATAAATCCAGATCACCTAAACATCATAGAGATTCAAAGGAGGAAAAGACAGTGGAAGGGATTTATTGTGACTAGTCCAAATTGTAGTACGAGTATTCTCACATTATCGTTAAAGCCCATATTGGACTACGTAGGGATTGAGGCTGTTCACGTGACTACTATGCAAGCGGTTTCTGGAGCTGGTTTCTCTGGCGTGACGTCTATGGCTATAATCGACAACGTGATACCATTTATAGCAGGCGAAGAAGAGAAAATACAAACCGAGACTCTTAAGATATTAGGCACGTTATCAAAGGACATTATAGAACACGCTGATATCACGATATCGGCTTCATGCAACAGAGTTTGCGTATTAGATGGTCATTTAGAAAACGTTTTCGTCAAGTTAAAGCGCTCTGTAGAATTGGAGGAGATAAAGGTCGTATTAAAGAGGTTTAAGGGATTACCCCAAGAGCTGAAGTTACCATTAGCTCCCTCTTCACCTGTTATCGTAAGAAATGAGGTTGATAGGCCTCAGCCAAGACTTGATAGAGACGAAGGTGGAGGTATGAGCGTAGTCGTAGGGAGGTTAAGAATTGGAGGAGATGGATGGCTGAAATACGTAGTGCTCGGTAATAATGTTATTAGAGGAGCAGCAGGTAATGCAATACTTATAGGCGAATTGATGGTTAAAATGGGACTTGTGTGATATGTCATGAATTACCTTGAAATTTTCTCTTCATATCTGGCCTACATATTGCCTCTAATAGTACTTGTACTTATTTTGCTTTACCAGTTGCTGGTAGGGGAAGAAGACTGATGAGAAACGTCAATTTAATAGACGACGTGCTAGATGCATTAGTGGATTGTAAGCCTTACTTGGTACATTGGAAGGAGATAGAAAGTCTAATCAAGAAGCTCCTTGAGGAAAGCTCAGATATCCTTGATATTTGCTCTAAGCTTGAGAATCTAGCGAATAAAGAGGAAGATCCGACATTGAAAACTGATTTGAGAATTCTGCTTTCTAAGCTTAGATCTAAAATTAAGAAATAGCGTCATTTAATGGAGCATTCACAAGGTTTTTTCCCACATTTGGGACACGTCTTTCCATAGCGCTTTAAGGCAGCATCCTCGATGTCTATTGAGAGTGCATTAGCTACAGAGACCAGCCATGCTAATGAATCTGCTAGTTCTTCTTCCATGTGCTTTTTGTCACCTTTAACTATAGCACTGCCAAGCTCGCCTATTTCCTCTACTAAGTATATGAAGTTGGCTTCAGCTGATCTACGTGAATCCTTGTGCCAATACATCTCTTTTATTAGGGCTTGAA
>QMSF01000237.1 GCA_003649565.1 Thermoprotei archaeon
CTAAATTGAAACAGGAGAATGAGGAATTCTACAAGAGACAGTTCTCCTATTACATTAAGAATAACTTAGAACCGGAGAGAATCCCTGAGACATTTGAGCTAGTTCTGTCTCAGATACGAGAAGGTAAGAGCGAGGAGTAGGGTTAAATAAAGATGAAAGTATGATGGGAGTGTGAGGTAAATGTCCCCAAAGGAAGTTCATGAGGAATTGGAAAGGACCTGGACCCCGAAGACCAGAGTAGGAAGATTAGTAGCAGAAGGAAAGGTAAAGACGTTAGACGAGATTTTAAAGAGAGGAATACCAATACAGGAACCAGAGATAGTGGACGTACTAGTCCCTGGCCTCAAGGAGGAGATAATAGAGGTAAGAAGGGTTCAAAGACAGACAGATGCTGGTGAACTTACTCAATTGAGGATAGTTGCTGCTGTAGGAGATGGTATGAACTATGTTGGTGTCGGAAAGGGTAAGGGCAGGGAATTTAGGGTTGCTCTAGCTGATGCCATAAGGAATGCAAAGCTGAACATAGTTAAGGTAAGGAAGGGCTGTGGGTCTTGGGAATGTGGGTGTGGGAGGCCTCATTCCATTCCTGCCACCGTAACAGGCTCCTCCGGATCCGTCAGGGTTAGATTAATGCCTGCCCCGAGGAAGCTCGGTATAGTGGGTAATGAGACAGCGAAAGTTATACTGTCTCTGGGCGGCCTCCAAGATGTCAGGGTATTCTCAAAGGGCCAGACCAAAAATAGGATGAATTATGCATATGCTGTACATAATGCCCTTTGGAAGCTCCTCCTAATGACCCTTCCCTATGACTGGAGGACTTAATCCCAAAGGGTTTTTAATCCCTAATTCTCCCTCTACAGGAAGGCGCGCATCCGTTAGGCGCCCCTCGCGCACGATGTCGGGTGCGCCCTTAAGGGGTGATCGCGTTGGAAGAGGTCCCTTTAATGGCTGTAGTCAGGATAAGAGGGCGTGTTGGTATAAAACCTGATATCAGGTATACCCTAGATATGCTTCATATAAGGAGGAAGTTCTGGGCTACTATAGTACCGTTAACTCCTTCCTACAGGGGAATGCTTCATAAAGTCAAAGATTACACGACTTACGGTGAGATAAGTAGAGACACGCTGATAGAGCTTCTCAGGAATAGGGGAGAACTTACAAATGGTGGGAAATTGACCGATAGTTGGCTTAAAGAAAATACCGAGTTCTCTACCATAGAAGAGCTGGCTGATGCGTTAATTTCAGGAAAGGCGAGGCTTCATAAGTTGGAGTGGTTAAAACCATACTTCAGATTGACCCCTCCGAAAGGAGGATTTAAAAGGACAACTAAGAGGGCATGGACGGACGGGGGTGAATTGGGGTACAGAGGAGATGAAATAAATAAGCTACTTAGGAGGATGATATGATGCGTACTATTCCTAGGAGGAGGAAGAAAAGTAGGAAGCTCAGAGGGTATAGACTGCATGGATATGGTCAGCAAAGGCAGCATAGGGGGAGTGGTAGAAGGGGTGGTTTCGGAATAGCTGGACGGAAGAAGCATCTCTGGACCTGGGTAACCGCATACTGGCCAGATTACTTTGGAAGGGGAAGGAGAGGATTCAAGAGACCGAGGGCTGTTACTAGGGAGGTAAGGTCCATAAATGTTGGCGAGCTGGAGAAGCTACTACCGGATCTAATTGCCCTAGGATATGCTCAACAACATGAGAATGGTAAGATAGAGGTAAACCTAGAAGAAGCGGGTTATGATAAGCTCTTGGGGAGAGGGGAGGCACGAAAACCCCTAATCGTCAAGGTACCTTCAGCATCAGATAACGCCGTGAGAAAGATAGAAGAGGCTGGGGGATCGGTAATCATCGGTAAATCGGGAGCATAGGGTGATGTTCTATGAGTCTAGTCAGGGAACTCTTTTCTAAGATGAATAGAGCTATCCCTGAGGTGGAAAAGCCGAAACAGATGCCTTCTCTCAAGGAAAAATTGCTATGGACAGCAATAGTACTCCTCGTATATTTCTTCTTGACAGAGGTTCCGCTTTATGGTCTACCCCGTGGTGGACTTGACTACTTAGCTGAGCTGAGGGTAATCTTCGCAGGTGCTCAAGGCAGTATAGTTGAGCTTGGAATAGGACCTA
Source organism: Thermoprotei archaeon (assembly GCA_003649565.1). Next base: position 2,129 of record QMSF01000237.1, read on the forward strand.
TAGTGACAGCTGGTATAGTACTAGAGCTACTCGTTGGTAGTAAGATCATACAGCTAGACCTCACCGATCCAGAAGACAGGAAATTCTTCCAAGAGGCTCAGAGGGTTGCTGCCATCTTCTTCATATTGTTTGAGACATCTGCTTATGCAATAGGTGGCAGGTTCGGTTCACTAACTATGGAGCAAACATTGCTAGCCATAGCACAGCTTTCATTGGGTAGCTTTCTACTTATGATGTTAGATGACTTAGTAAGTAAATGGGGAATTGGAAGTGGAATAAGTCTCTTCATATTAGCAGGGGTAGCTCAGAGGGTATTATGGGGAGCCTTATCCCCCAAGACAACTCAAGGAAGGTATGTGGGGGTTATCCCGGCGCTCTTAACCGAAGGAGCGGGTGCGCTGTATAGAGGTTACCTCCCTGACCTATTAGGGCTTATCGCCACGTTTGTCGTATTCATCGCTGTAGTATGGGCCTATGAGGTCAAAATAAATGTCCCAATCGCTCATACAATGTATGGAGGGTATAGAAC
>QMSF01000238.1 GCA_003649565.1 Thermoprotei archaeon
GCCATATCTGGTGGCACGGATCCACCTATTGGAATCAATCCCAGCGAAACCAGTTGCATATATGCTCCTATTAAGAGTCCCGTGGTTGGATCTCCAAGTATAACTCCAGTGATAAGGCCGCCAAATAAAGGTAGTATTCCAAGGAGGACTTTAGGTCCTACTGCATCAATCATTGCAATGAAAGCCCATATTGCCACTAATAATGCACCAGTTAGAAGATCCATATCCCTCACCCCAACTTACCTTAGAATATCTAATATGTTAAGAGAGCTATCATATATACGTAACTACAAACATCTACCTTTAATTCAATTTAATTTGAAATCCTATGAATAAAAGATTTGGGGGTTAACTATGAGCAAAAAAATACTCGTAATCAAAGGTGGAACCGTTATTACACCATTTAAGAAAATAGAAAACGGTGTCGTGATAATCGAAGGAGAAAAGATTAAAGATATTGGGAAAAATAATGAAGTGGAGATTCCTCCGTCTTCTAAAGTTATTGAGGCTGAAGAAAAATACATCGTGCCTGGATTTATAGATCTTCATACTCATGGTGGCGGTGGTTACGACATTTTGATAGATGCAAATTATGATGCTATCAATAAACTGTCTACCTTTTATGCTCTTCACGGCGTTACATCTTTTCTCGCTACTACGGCAACAGCACCTCACGATGTTTTAAAAAACGCGATAAGAACGTTAAGGGAAGCCATTGAAAAGGAAACTAAAGGAGCTCAAATACTTGGAATACACTTAGAAGGCCCATGGATAAGTAAAAAGGCTCCTGGAGCCCAACCAGTTCAATGGATACGTCCACCTTCATTTGAAGAATTCGTGAAATTGCATAAGGAGTCTGGAGGGAATATAAAGCTTGTAACAATTGCACCTGAAGAAGAAGGTGGTTTAGAATTTACAAAAAAACTACGTGAAATTGGAGTAGTTGTATCTATTGGTCATAGCGTGGCGACTTTTGAGCAGGTAGTGGAAGCAGTAAAATGCGGTGTAACGCATGCAGCACATGTATTTAACGCTATGGGCGGCCTTCATCACAGAAAACCTGGAACTGTAGGTGCAATATTGTCCATGGATGAAATAACTGCGGAAATAATTGCTGACTGTGTTCATGTTCATCCTGCTGTTATAAAAATTTTAGTGAAAGCTAAAGGTGTTGATAAAATATGTTTGGTTACAGATTCTACTCCATATGCTGGTATGCCTGATGGAGAATACACCTTTGCAGGTATAATAAAAGTCACTGTTAAGGACGGTGTGTGCAGGCTTTCAACCGGGCAATTGGCTGGCAGCGTGTTAACAATGGATCGCGCTGTTAAAAATATGGTTGAAAAAATTGGGGTTTCGTTGCAAGACGCAATAAAAATGGCGACTTATAATCCTGCGAAAGTTATAGGTGTAGATCATGTGAAAGGAAGCTTAGAGCCTGGAAAAGATGCAGATATAACAATACTCAACAAAGATTTAGAAGTTGGAATGGTAATAATCCAAGGAACTTTAGCTTTTAAAGACATTCTCCCAGCAATTTAAGATTTAAATTTCTCCAGTAAGTTTACTGCTGTTTCATAAATTTTTCTACAACTATCTTTTTCAATTATTGTAACTGTAGATTCGTAGCTTAATGATTCGTAGGCTTCAGGTGTCGGTATGTAACCTATGTATCCGTTAGTGTATCCAGAAATTATTGTGATTTCAAAAGGAGAATTTTCTTTAATTTTCATACCCATTTCTGTAAACATCTCTCCCGGAATGCCGACAATTGCAACTTTGTCCCCAAACGCAAGAACTTGAACTTCTATCTTAATTGTTTTCCCCTCTAAAGGCCTTAACCTATCAATGTACTTCTTTATATTTTTAAGAGTTTCATAAACAACAGCTGCCCTTCTTAAATCTGCTGAGGAAGCCTTGCTTTTTATTAAAGCGTTATACATAGCTTCTGCCCTACTTATCATTTGATTTATCTCTTCATCCAGTGGGAACCTTCTCACACGTACATCTACATATTTCCTGTCCATTTCTATTTCGCTTACATCAATTTTATTTGATGTTTCAAGCGATATTAACGCATATGATCCTACAATGTTTCCAATTCTCTCTGCTTCTCTAAAGGAAGACTCGCATCTTACATATCTTGTCGAGACATCTCCTGCTGCGCCGTTAAGAAAAAGCGTCACAGACCCGCTTTTTACTTTTTCGATAAGCGACAAAGCGTAACCTGGATAGTCAGCAGATATAAGAAGATTAGATGCGTCGAGCACAGTTGGATGACAAGCAAAATTAATGATTGCAGAAATCATTTTACCTGTGTTATCATCAAATCTCATTGAAATAAGTTGTTTATCTACAGGGCCGTTTTTAACTCGACGATTCGCAGAAGCCCCTTCAACAATAATCTTCCCCACTCGCACCTCTGCTGTTTTTCTTTTCCTCACAGCATTTAATATTGACTGTTTTATTTTTACTTTTATGTCCGAGATTAAGTGTTCGTTGGGCGTGGAGATGCTTGCAAAAATTGGCTCCTTGAAGATTCCATCTGGACCTGCATGGGTGTGGGTTGCAGTTACCATGATATTTTCTTTGTTTATTTCGACTGATCCTTCTATGTCTTCTCTAATTTCC
>QMSF01000239.1 GCA_003649565.1 Thermoprotei archaeon
AAAGGCTTCTGCACGTGCAGCATAGTAATTTGAGTTATCGGGATCTAGCGAGGACATAGCTTCTGCTATTATTGTGGCTAATGTTTTCGCGTTAGGTGGATATAGCCATAGATAATGAGGATTATCATCTTTTACATAGACCCTTCCATTAATCCAAGAATCCCACGATAGGATTAGGCCATGCTCGGGTATGGGGAGTTGCCCTAAGAATTCTTCTCGTCCAATGCAGATGAATAGGTCGCACGATGAAACCATCATAACGTCTTCAGGTGTTGGAGAATATGAATGAGGATCTACGCCAGCTGGTGCTAATACATGAATTTCTGCATTGGAGCCTATAACTTCCTTAGCTATGAGGTATAGGGGGCTTATCGTCACAACTACAAGGGGTTTATCTTCGTCTTTAACGTCAGCTTTAACTAAAGAGGCTAAGACGAAGGCTGACAATATAACTACGAGGAGGGCGTAGGCAATAATCTTTCTCATACAATTATAAGTACTTTGAGGCTAATATATTAACCTTACCTTGGCAATTTATTAAAAACGTTTAAAAATAGGGCATTTCAAGTTAATACATGGGATTGGGCTTGACCATAATAACGTTTTCTGTTCCACAGGAGCTTGAAAGAGATTTGAACGATGCTGTTAAGCGTATGGGGTTTATTAGCAGGTCTGAGGCAATCAGGCATGCTCTTAGACTTTTAGCGTCAGAGCTCAGAAGCTTAGATAGGCTTACAGGTAAGGTGCTGGCTGTCATAGCTGTTGTATATGGCAAGAATTCAGAGAAGACTAGGGTATGTAAGGTTCAACACGAGTATGGTGATGTGATAAACGCCTATTTTCATGCACATATAGAGGGCGAGAGATGTGTGGAGATAATGGTGGTTCACGGTGAAGCAGATAGGGTACGAGGATTCATTAGTGGTCTTAGGGCTTCAAGAGACCTTGAACAGATGAGAGTTGTTGTCCTAGATCAAGGTGAGAAGTAGATAGCTCTTTACTTCGGCTTATTACCTAAGTAAGCTATTTAATTGGGGTTTCTGAGAGTTATCATGGAGGATAGGGATGTACGACTATGCAAAGATACTAGAGCTCGAAAGGGAGCTCATACGGAAGGAGAGGCAGATAGAGTATCTTCAGTTAGAGCTTAAGAGGTATCAGACTGCAATTGAAGAGCTTAGGCAAGGCATGAGGCCAGTAGGCTTCGTCCAAGATGTTACAGAGTCTAATGCCTATGTTAGGCTTGAAGCAGGACAGCTCTACGAGGTAACCATACCTCCAAACTTAAGAGGAAAAGTTCAGCCTGGCTCTCTCGTAGTTTTATCGCCTAATAAGGGCGTTGTCCTAAACGTCGTTGAGAAGAAGTTCACTGAAAAGAATCTTTGGAGTTTGAAGGTTGAAAAAAATGTTAACATATTTTATGAGGATGTAGTTGGCCTAGATAGGGAACTTAGGGAGCTTAGAAAGGCTGTTGAATGGGTTTTGAGCCCGGTTATTAGGCGTAAGAGGGAGAGCATAATTAAGGATTCCAGGCTTTTGGAAGAAGCTGGCACTGTCCTTCTCTTTGGTCCTCCTGGAACTGGGAAGACCTATATGGCTAAGGCCATTGCTGGCTCTCTAAGTAGATATGGCCAGAAGACCTCATTTATCAAGGTTGAAGCTTACGAGCTTGTTTCTAAGTGGCTTGGTGAATCAGCTAGAAATGTTAGAGAGCTATTTAAGCTTGCTAGAGAAGAGGCTCCATGTATTCTCTTTATAGATGAGGTAGACGCCATAGCCAGGACTAGGACTGAAATAACATCTGATGCTGGTAGAGATGTTCAAGGTATGCTTAATCAGCTTTTAACTGAGATAGGAGAGGGCTTTCATGTCAATAGGAATTTAGCCATAATTTTCGCCACTAACCTCCCATCAGTGATAGACCCAGCCCTCCTGGATAGAATTAGGAAGATCATATATGTGCCTCCGCCAAGGAGTAAGGAGGACGTTAAGAAGCTTTTCGACTTCTATCTCTCTAAGGTCTCTGTCGACCCGGAGATTTGGAGTGATAATGGATTAAAGCCTGAAGCATTTGACGAAATTTGGAACACCATTAGGAATAGAAAGCTCGTTTATGAAGCAAGCATACAATCCAGGAATATCAAGGTCTCGGATGAGTATTGGATTACGCCTAGAGACGTCAAGAACATAGTGCAAGAAGCCGCTAGCGATGCAGCATTTGAAGGCAAGGATCACGTAACCCTCGATAAGCTCATAGAGTACGTTAAGGGATTGAGCTCAGAAAAGCACTACCAGATGTCCGTTCTATAGCTAAGACCACCAGCCTAGCAAATGTATATTTCCAACGTGAATTCTCTTTAGATGACGCTTGGCTGCATTCAAGCATTCTTCTACTTGTTTTCTCGGCGTTATAGGCATGTCATTCATGTAGTGGTCAGGATGGAAAACTAGAAGAGAGTAGGGTATTTCGGGGTTTAAGCTAGCAATGAACTCTGCTATTTTCTCGACTTCATCAGCTGTTACATAGCCTGGTACGAGCAATGTCGTTGCAGTAAGTATAGGTGGATCGGGTCTTTCATGGTAGAACTCTCTTGCTATCATCTCGAAGTTTTCATAAGCCGCTTTATT
>QMSF01000240.1 GCA_003649565.1 Thermoprotei archaeon
AATATTTCAGGAATTTGATAGGTGTGTTATAGAGAGGCCGGATAAGTATGGTGGAGATATAGAGGTGACATCCTACAGTGAACTTGAAACGATGTTTGTGAAAGAGGAGCTTCACCCTATGGACCTCAAGAAAGCAACAGCGACATATGTAAACATGATACTTGAACCGATAAGAAAATACTTCGAAAACCATCCAGAAAATCTCGAGAGATTTCTGGGAATGATAAATATCCAGTGATTACCAATCCGGATGTAACATCTCTGGATCATTCTCTTCAGCCGGAACAAAAATCGCAAATGCAGATAAAAGAACCAAATACTATTACCTCAGAGCTATGTCTCCTTTTCACCTCCTAGCAGAGAGTGTCAAGAATTAGATTTTTAATCCCCTCCTGACCTGTAAAAGGTCAGGAGGGGACAAGGAATGCTACAGCAATTATTGGAATTGGCCAGAAAGAAAAATATTTTTCGATGGAATCTCAAAAATCTGGAAATAAAGCTGATAGCAACCATCCTATATTATGCAGGAATATCCTTCAGAAAAACAAGTAAGTTTTTTTCGGATTTCGAAAGATTCAGTCACGAATCTGTAAGGATATGGTATCATAAGATGTCTAAAGTTTTCACTACTTCAAAGAAATACAGGAGATGCATAGCAATAGATGAAACCAAGATAAAGATTGGAAACAGATACTGGTATGTCTGGGCAGCCATAGATGTGGACAGTTGGGAGATAGTTGGTGTCATGGTTACCGAATGGAGAACATCCATAGATGCAATCAAGTTTGCTAGGGACATTCTCAAGTACTGTGATAATAAACCTGTCATAAAGACAGATAGAGGACCATGGTATAGATGGACATTACAGAGATTAGGATTAAAGCATGAATATGAGACATTCGGAGAGAGAAATGCTATAGAGGGATGGTTCAATATCCTTAAAGCGAGATTAAAGAGATTCTGGAAACGCTTTCCTTTCAACGCTTCAAAGGAAAGCCTTGAAAGCTGGATTACTGCATTTGTTGCCCTTTATAATCTGGAGGTGAAAATTTCTTGATAATGTCTGTAGCATCAACCGATATATATATAAGGCATGAATCTATTTATATCTGTTCGGTGATGCAAGAATGAGCCGGGGCGGGTTTGTTTTTATAGTGGTGGCGCTACTGATAGGTGCAACCATACCCGCTCTATTCTCAACGATACCAACGAGAGGTTATCCAGCCAGCCCACACTATGGCGATGCATTTATTGGTAAATTCTGGCTGGAAGAAATGAACATAACCCTGGATACTGCAAACTCCTCTGGCTATGATATTGCAAAGATGGTAAAGGGACATGTAAAAGCACAGAACGACTGGATCGTATATGATGCAAACAACAGCATCGTTGCAAACTATTCTGTACAGCTCAGCGATGAACATCCGAAGTTTGTTTTGATTTTATGGTTAGAAGTGTACGAAGTGAGATCCGATAACAACTCTTGCGTTGGAACCGCAATGTATGCAATCAATTGTGAAGAAAACGAGAGTCTTGATGTGTGTGGAAACCTAAGCGTTCCACTGAGTGACGTTAACTTTACCGGGGGAAATCTTACGCTGGTATGCTATCTGAACGCACAAATTTTCAGTAAAATAGATGTTGGATTGGGTCTATCAAAGAACATAACATATGAAGTGGAAGATAGGTCTATTGTGGCTGTAGAAGAGAATGAAACCACCGACACAGATTTCTCCTGGTATGTAAACCAGGCGGATGAATATTCGCCATCAATGTGGAGATATGTGCCTGGCCTCCAGTATGGGCCTCCAGAGGCACAGACGATATGGGGTGTCGAACAAACCGTGGCGTTTTTCGTAGACGAGGAATATGGAGAGAACAACAGTAACGAGAGTCAAAATTCTGGTGCAGAGAAGAAACCATGGGACATGGCATACATGTCAGTATATTGGGATCTGATGGCATACGTTGAAGGTATAATCGACAGAATCTTTCAACCACGTGAGCTCTACAGGTACATCAAAAACCATGCACCAGTAAAAATAACCGACTGGAGTCCTATACAAACCAGTATGACATGGAATGCAACTGATGAAGAGTGGAAAACAGGTCGAGTGACCGGTCCAGCAAAAGTTGAGGTAGATATACTATGGGGGCCGAAACCAGAGTGGCCAGAATGGTTGGCCAACTTACAATACAGTACGAGAATCTCATGGAGCGTCAAAGACAAATACGGTTTGGTTACAGGTGGTGGTGCATGGAGATATGTATACGGATCAGATAAACCTGCTCAAACCCTCTGGGGTGGAGAATATATTACAGCAAAAGTGGAAAAGAATAGCACATTTGAAAAACACCGTTTCAATTTGGTTCTCCAAGCTGGACACAAAAATCTAAGTACCACCTATAAAGAGTTGGGTCTTTTCACTTTGACAATCTATCGAAAAAACGAAAGTAACGAAAGTGGATATAATAATTCTACAGAAATAACCACATATTACCCAACGTGGGCAGGTGCAGTCGCTTATCGCGTAATTGCGGTAGATTCTGTAGAAGTAACACCCGTCACCGAAGGCAGCATAACAACAGAAAGAATGAACATCGGCAATTTCGTGAAAAAC
>QMSF01000241.1 GCA_003649565.1 Thermoprotei archaeon
ACTTCAGCTTCAATGTACTCCTTAATAGACCTAAGCCTTCGAGCCGCTTCGTCAGCACCTTTAAAGTTCGGGATCCTACCATAAATTGGGAAGGGTGGAAGAGCAACGTTTTTCTCCATTAAGGCCCTCCATACCTTCATCCTAATCTCGTCTTTCAAGCTTTTTGACGCCAAAACAACTGCACCACAAACAACAGTAATTGATAGCGTTTAAATCTAGGGTTTACCGTGGGAAAAGGCACTTGAAATTTTTATCATTTATCGTCGCTATGATCTTCGGAAATCTAGATAACTCTGTGCTGTAGGTTTTTGTGCGGAGAAATCTAATGGGTAGGCGGCTAGCAGTTCGAAAGGTTCTTCGACTGGCCCGTGAGCTTCGATTCGTCAATTATGTCGTGTTAATCTCGCTCTCGCTTTCAGCCATAGGCTTTGCGCTATACTTGCTCTACATACCCAGCACAGTCGTGTTAATGGAGGGCTTCGTCTGGCTCGTAGAGGCACTCACATTCTTCGGCTTGCTCATAACCTTTAGAATAGCAGTCTCAAAAGCAGTCTTCTATGGAGCGAGATATGAAATATTCAGAACCGAGTCATTCGCCGTGATAATAGTTGCAATAGCAGCAGGCGCAATAACGCTATTCAATATAGTACATGCATTTGAAGGAATGGGCGAAGGACACTTAACACCAATAACGGTATCATCTTACTTGCTAGCAAGCGCAGCGATATCATATGTGCTTAGCAGAAAGACAAAAAGCATCCTTGAAAGAAGGAAAATACTGTCGTTAACCGTTAAAACCGTAGAGGAAAAACTGAGTCTCGATGTGGTCTTCGAGGCTGGAGCAGGCATAGCAATCCTAGCATCAAACATCATCTTCATGCCCATCATTGAAAACATAGCCGCAATAATCATGGGGTTCTACGTAATCATAGGCCTCATATTAATAGCCAAAGACGCCTTCCTAAATCTAATAGGCATTGGAGTACCAAAACTCATCAACAAAACCCGTCGAGAAGTATTCTCAATAATAAGGCGAACAACCTTCTTCAAACCTAGAAGAGTGAGAATAACAAGCCTAGGAAGCTTTGCTGAAGCCGAGATATGGCTAGAAGCAAGACCAGACTTAACCCTAAACGAGGCCTATAGGCATTCAGTAACCATAGCGAGAGAAGTCATAAGAAGAGTAGGCAGAGTCATAAGGGCCATCGTGATAATAATCCCACAGCTCAGAAAAAGCCTAGTCAAACAGAGAACACCAATAAGATACCAAAAGGTGTATCCACGGCAATACAAAGAGAAGATAGTCAAGTCCAAGGTCAAAGCATTTAAGAAAAGCGAGGGCGTAGCATTTCAAAAATCGAGGAGCAAAGCCAAGACAATAAGACCATCAAGTTCAATGAAGACGCGCAGCAAAGGTGAGGAACACTAAGATAGTGGTATGAGCATTAACTCCTTAATTCTCTCAAAGTGCTTGACGTTCTTCGTCACTATGCCATAGCCTCTCGTTAATGCTATAGCCGCTATAAGCACATCCCTCAGCCCTATAGGTCTACCTTGAGCTTCAAGCTCAGCATGTATAATGCTAGCCCTCAAAGCCGATTTAAGACCCAAACTCAAAATCTTAAGTCTACCAAGAAGCCTCTTGACGGAAGCCACGTTCCTTTCACGACTTCTCGACTTGCATGCACCATAAAACAGCTCAAAGGCATTTACAACAGTCGTAGCCAAGAGACAACCCCTACTCTCCAAGTCCCTAATAGCACCAACAATGCTCTTCACCCCTCTCAGAAGATCAATAAGCACATCAGTATCAACTATAACTCGGGCGGCCTCCACTTCCTCCAAACCTCCCTAAGAGAAGCCATAATTTCATTTAATTCCTCATCAGAAATATCCCAAGACCCAGCCAAATCACTAATCCTAAACCCCTCAACCTTACTCCTCAACCTAATTAAATGCCTAACAGCCTCATCAAGAGAGACAGGCCGCCCAAACTCCATTTGAAGCTCTCCAGCAATCTTCACAAGCTCAGTATAAGTCTCCTCGCTCACCTTAATGGTCTTCATTCTGGACACTAAAACCACCAAGTAGAAAAAGTGTAAAACAACACTTTTAAAGCTTAAGCCAGCCATGATCAAGCCATAACGCCAAGACGTTAAAGATACATAACATGATCATATCACTATTGCGAAATCATAAAATCAAGAAATTAAGCGAAAGCAAATAATCGCATTCAAAAGACAAGGCTGAGCAAAAAGCCTAAGTCTATCAGGATATTGCGATTATTATTAATGTTGTTATTAAATAATAATCGTAATAGCTCGCAGACCCATCATCGAAGACTAAGTAACTTCATGTCCCATAATTTCTCATATGAAAAGTAAAGCCTAGTACTCTCCTTATGAACATCGTTTACCCTATGGTCAAGGCGCCTAAAAGCTTTGTTCATTCGAAAAAGTTTTTTAGGAACATAAGTACTTTTGTACTTATGACTGAAATAATAAAAGTTGAAGTTGAAGAAGCTCTAGCTCAGAAATTCAAGAAGAGAGCTATGGAAAAATATGGTTATAGAAAAGGGGCCATTGCAAAAGCGTTGAAAGAGCTCATTAAGAAGTTCTC
>QMSF01000242.1 GCA_003649565.1 Thermoprotei archaeon
ACCTGGTGACCCAGCCCCCATCCTAGATCAGCTACTGTTTATAGTCGTCGCATTACTACTCGCCTCGCTCTACGAGCCATTACCTACCTACGTTTTCGTTACCGCTCTGCTATTAACTCTGATAGCTCACTTTCTGTCTAACGTAATCGCATACGCTTTAAAGCTAAAATCTAAACCTTGGTAGGTTCCAGGGGGTAGGAGAACCTAGTCTTATGACCTTAAATACCCCGTATACTAAACTAAAGCTATGTGTAAGTGAGGTGGTTTATGCTTGGCTAGGACAAGTGAGCTATGGATGCTAAGGGAAAGTAAAGAGGTTATGGATAAGCTGGTAGCAGCAGGCTATTCTAATCTAGAGTTAATAGCGTGTTCCTCACCTAGCGAGCTTGCAAAGGATACAGGGCTTCCACTAGAGAAAGCGGAGGAAATTGTTGAGAAAGCAAGAAAACTATCTAGTTTTGGTTTTCAAACAGCTTACGACCTGTTAAAAAAACAGGTTAAAGGTAGGAGGCTTATCTCGACTGGAAGTAGAAATGTGGATGAAATATTAGGTGGGGGGGTTGAGACAGGAGGAATAACCGAGATTTATGGGGAATATGGCTGTGGAAAAACCCAGATGGCCATGCAACTATCCGTTAACGTTCAGTTACCACCAGAAAAAGGAGGTTTGACGGGAAAAGCTATTTACATTGACACTGAGGGGACCTTTAAGGCGGATAGGTTAAAGAGGATGGCGGTAGCGGTAGGGTTAAACCCCGAGGTAGCCCTAAAAAACGTGTACTATGCTAGAGCGTTTAGCACAGATCATCAGTTTATACTCACCCGGGAGGCACTAAAACTTGTTAGTAAGGAAAACGTGAGGTTACTGGTTGTGGACTCGTTAATGGCTCTCTTCAGGATGGAATACGTTGGGAGGGAAATGCTCTTCCAGAGACAACAAAAATTAAAGGAGTACTTATCCCTCCTGCAAAGGATAGCTTCCTACCACGACGTCGCTGTTGTTGTGACAAACCACGTTATAGAGAGACCTGAGGGGAGCTTGCTAGAGGTTGTTAGGGCTGCTGGAGGACACGTTTTATCTCATGCTCCACTAGCCATACTGTACGTGAGGAAAGCTACCGGGAATAAAAGGATTATAAGGGTGGTCGATAGCCCCCACCTACCCGAGAGGGAAGCCGTTTTTGTTATAACAGACGATGGGATAAGAGATCCATAAAACTGGGGAGGGAGGAAAATGCCCGAGGTTATAAGGTGTAGTAATTGTGGTGTGGTCCTGTATAGGGGTGATGAGCTAACAAACCCTAAGGAGGTAATAAAAAGGTACAACTTTAGGTGTCCTAAATGCGGTAGAAAACTTGAGGTTCCCCCGAAGGAGATAAAAATATCTTAAAAAGACTAATAAGGCGGTACATCACATACAGCTGGCGGGGGTGTCAGCTTGAAAGTAAACGACTACGAGGTAAAGGAGGGGTTATACTATACTAAGGAGCACCTCTGGGTTTCGATAGAAGGGGATAAAGCCAGAGTAGGGGTCACGGATTAGGGGGTTCCTAGCCGGGAGCCCCCTCCGAGATGCCCAAAAAGCCCTACACGAGGTAGTTTACGTAGAGCTTCCAAGCACCGGTAGCTCTACTTCTAAGGGGGAGGCTATAGGGGCTGTTGAATCCGTTAAGGCAAGTGTTGACATCTACTCGCCGTTAACAGGAGAAATTGTGGAGGTAAACAGTGAGCTGGAGGAGAAGCCTGAGCTTATAAACGAGGATCCCTACGGAAAGGGCTGGCTAGTTTTAATTAAACCATCCAACCTATCCGAGGAGTTAAAGGAGTTAATGACCTCTGAGCAATACGCAGAGTTCCTAAAGGAGGAGATTAAGAAGGAGGGCGAGTAGTGTTAATCGGGGTTATCTACATAGGCGATGTCCCGGAGAAACTGGTTAGGAAGACTTTAAACCTCGTATCCTCCACCTACAACTTTTTTCAATTTAAAAAACTACTTAAAGTAGAGGCTACCCCTAAAAGCTACAACCCCCTAAGGCGTCAATACCTAGGAGATGTCTTGTTAGACCAGATAAAATCTATCTCCTTACCTGAAGGCGTAGACAAGATCTTGGGCGTCACCTGCTTAGACCTGTACGTAAAGGGGTTAAACTTCATATTCGGGATAGCAGACATAAACGGCAAATACGCCCTTGTCTCGCTTCACAGGTTAAGACCTGAGTTTTACGGCTTACCCCCAAACATACAGCTCCTAGTAGAAAGACTCGCTAAGGAGGTAACCCACGAGTTAGGGCATACGCTAGGCCTTGTTCACTGCGAGGATCCACGTTGCGTAATGCGTTTCTCAAACTCTATCTTTGAGGTTGACGCCAAAGATATTAAATTCTGTGAAAAATGTCTTGGGAAAGTAAAGCTGAAAACCTAGTAAAAACAAAATTGCTTTCGCTTGACCTCTTAGCAACCCCTTTAACCCCGTCTCATAGCGACCTACCGTGACTACTCGATTTTAGCGTGTTAAGTAGTAATTGTAAACTTTTATGGTTCTTCTCGACGGGGTACCTAAATTTAGCCTGGCTACCCCTCCCCCGCCTAATTTACCTGAATGGAGCGAGGTAAAAGGA
>QMSF01000243.1 GCA_003649565.1 Thermoprotei archaeon
GGATATTAGACTACTTCAGCATTATAGATGAAGTTGATGCATCTAATGTCGAACCTGCCTTTCATATTCTCGGCCTGTCGAATGTCATGAGGGAAGACGAGATAAATGGGGATCCTCTAACGCAAGACGAGGCGTTATCAAATGCTCCTCAAAAAGAAGAAGGCTACATTAAGGCTCCGAGGATGGTGTAAATCTTGACAAATACGCTAACATTAACCGCGAAACAAATAGCAGACTTAGTCTCATCAGGTTCCCTAAGCCCAATAGACGTTGTAGAGGCATATTTAGAAAGAGCAAAGAAGTTAAACCCGAAGATAAATGCCTTCATAACCATAGCTGAAGAACAAGCCAAGAAGGCTGCTGAAGACCTCGAAAAAGCATTAAAGAAGGGCTTTAGAGGTAAGCTTGTAGGAGTTCCAATAGCCATAAAAGACGTGATATCAACAAAGGGTATTGAAACTACCTGTGCATCAAAGATATTGAAAGGCTACGTGCCACCATATGATGCAACGGTTATAAGGAGGCTTAAAGCTGAAGGAGCCATAATAATGGGCAAGACGAACATGGATGAATTCGCCATGGGCTCATCAACAGAGCTAAGCGCCTATGGCCCCACGAGAAACCCATGGAACCTAGAGAGAGTCGTTGGAGGCTCATCAGGCGGCAGTGGAGCAGCAGTAGCGGCTAGAATGGCTCCCACCTCACTAGGCTCAGATACAGGAGGCTCAATAAGATGCCCAGCAGCTTTTTGCAATATTGTAGGTCTAAAGCCCACCTACGGAACTGTCAGCAGATACGGCTTAATATCATATGCCTGTAGCTTAGAGCAAATAGGCCCCATGACAATAGACGTAGAGGACTGCGCCCTACTAATGACCGTCATATCTGGAAAAGACAACTTCGACTCAACACTAATAGACTACAAGTTTGAATGGAACCCTGGAGAAGTAAAAGGCTTGAGAATAGCAGTGCCAAAAGAGTTCTTCGGCGAAGGAACTGATGAAAGAGTTACAAATCTCGTCTGGAACATAATAAAGCTATTGGAGTCGCGTGGAGCAATATATGAAGAAGTCTCAATGCCATTAGCTCGCTATGCCCTCGCATGCTACTACATAATAGCCATGTCTGAGGCAAGCTCAAACCTAGCTAGATATGATGGCATAAGATATGGATTACCTTACGACCCGTCACTACCATGGTTTGAAGCATTCTCAAAAGTTAGAGGTGAAGGCTTCGGAATAGAGGTCAAAAGAAGAATAATACTTGGCTGCTTCGCTCTATCAGCAGGATATTATGGAAGATACTACCTAAAGGCATTAAAGCTTAGAGCTATGATAAGAGATCAAGTACTATCAATACTAAAGAAGTTCGATGTAATAACAACTCCAACAATGCCCTTCCCTCCATTCAAAATAGGTGAGAGAGTGAGCGATCCATTAAGCTTGTATATGGCTGACATAGATACAGTAACGGCGAATTTAGCTGGAGTCCCAGCAATATCAGTCCCAGCAGGCTTCATCGACGGCCTGCCAGTAGGAGCACAGTTCATGGCTAACTATTGTCGCGAGGATCTGCTGCTAACCATAGCCAAATGCATACAAGACGAGACGAAATTCCACATGAAAATACCTGAGGAGGCAAAAACGTGAGCAGCTTGAAGGTCAAGATAGGCCTTGAATGCCACTGCCAAATAACAAGCTTAAAGACAAAGCTATTCTGCAGATGTCCAGCAGGCTATAGAGGAAAACCGCCAAATGTCAATGTATGTCCTACATGCCTTGGACTACCAGGCTCACTACCATACCTAAATAAAAAAGCCGTAGAAGAAGCAATTAAAGTCGCATTAGCATTAAACTGCAAGATAAACAAGAGAATGGTCTTCTATAGGAAAAACTACTTCTACCCAGATCTAAGCAAAAACTTCCAAATATCGCAATACGACTATCCACTTGCAGTAGACGGTTACATCACTGTAGATGTGAATGGAAGAGAGAAGACCATCAGAATAAGAAGAGTACACATAGAGGAAGACCCTGGAAGGCTCGTTTATAAGGGAAGCATAGACGTATCGCCATACACTTTAGTAGACTATAATAGAATGGGAATAGCGCTTCTCGAAGTCGTGACGGAGCCCGACATAGAGACGCCAGCAGAGGCTAAGGCCTTTCTCCAAGAGCTAAGATCAATACTAGAGCACCTTGAAGTCTCCGATGGAAGCCTCGAAGGCTCGATGAGGTGTGACGTCAACATATCAATTGAAGGTGGAAGCCGAGTCGAAATAAAGAACATATCGTCATTCAAGGAAGTGGAAAAAGCATTATCATATGAAATCATAAGACAACGAAATCTCCTGAGAAGAGGTGTGCAAGTCAAGAGGGAAACAAGACACTGGGATGAAGTCAGAAAGATAACCGTAGCACTAAGAGTAAAAGAAGAAGAAATGGACTACAGGTACTTCCCAGAGCCCGATTTAGTTCCAGTGGACATAACAGATGAGATGATAGAGAAAATCAAACAACAACTACCAGAACTACCAGCAGCTAGAAGAATAAGGCTAGTAAAGCAATACGGCCTGACAGAGTATGAAGCGAGAGTCCTAACATCAGATAAAC
>QMSF01000244.1 GCA_003649565.1 Thermoprotei archaeon
TCCTTAAGCTCAGAGATGGCTTTATAATAGCTATCCCTATCTCCTAAATCTATATACTTGCCTTCGGCCTTGAACACCAACATCTTCTCTCCAGCCCTTAAAGCATTCCTAAAGGCTTCGTCCATACCGTATACCTCCTCCGGAATATATTTCAGAAATCTAGGCTCTAAAATATAACAGCCTACGGAGATCCATCCTCTTTTAACGGGTTTCTCCTCCCATTTCAGTAAATTATTGTTCTCATCGAACTCCAGATAACCATACTTTAACCTTTCCTCCACTTGCATAGCCATTATCGTAGCTAAAGGCTTATTTCTCCTATGGAATTCTATCATTTTACGTAGATCGGCTTTAATAATTCCGTCCCCGTAAACAACGATAAAGGCGTTCTTCATATTTTTAGCCGCATGTCTAAGCTGGCCTGCCGTTCCTAACGGTTTCTCGCTTTCTACATACTCTATCCTCACTCCCTTTATCTTTCCGAGGAAAAGCTCGAAGAGTTCCTTTTTCCTAGACGTCGCGATGACTACGTCTCTAACGCCGTTTTCCTTTAACCAGTTCAGTATATGCCCAGCTATCGTTTTATCTCCGAACATAAGCAGGGGCTTAGGAATTATTAGGGTTAATGGATAAAGTCTCGTTCCTAAACCTCCAGTGAGTAGTATAGCTTTCAAGCCTATCCCCATGAAGGTAGGTAGGGTGGACCTTCTCTACTCTTTACCGCTCTCTTAAACTCCTCTATAAATCTCTTATAATGGGAAGGATCCGAGCCTGTTCCGGAAGGATCTAGTAATAGCCCACTACATCCCCATTTTACGAGTAGAGGTAGGTCCTCTACTCTAACGTCGTAAGCTACCTTAAAAAGTACGGGCTTAAACGAATACTTACTAATGATGTTTAAATTTAACACATCTAACATGTTAAAGGGCTTATCGGCTTTAAGCTGAGAATTCGGTACGTAAACTAGGCAGATAACCCCTTCAACCGAGGACAAGGTACGATATACTTCGATAGATAGACCGCTTGGAACGTAAATTACCTTATCTATCCTATTATCAAAGGCTGCAAATGGAGGTAAGCGATTTGGAAAGGAGGCAATAAAATCAATTCCCGTGCTTAAGATAGCTTCCCATTCAACTTCCTTAAATGGAACGCCTACGTAAAGCCCAATGGGTATACTTACGCTAGATACTAAGTCCTTAATCATACTTATTTCGAAGTCTAGGTTAGCTGTAAACTCGCTTAAAATAGGAGCTATTAAAGCATCCGCTCCCCCTTCTTCACAAGCTCTGCCTAGCTCTACCTGAGCTTGTGGAAGTTCGGCAAATACGGGCATCCTTCCTGAACATATGCTACGTATTCTAGACAATTTCTTTAATGCCCCTCATAATATATAAGGACAAAGTGTTATATTAAGTTGAAGATAATTTGAATTAATATTCTGGTAAAGATTTCAAAAGCATTCCTTCAACTACTATTGGATTCCTCCTCTCTGCTATTTTAACGGCTTGTGATAGCCTAGATGAATGTTCAGCGAATATCTCCATAAGGATATCGCCCTTTTTAACTCTATGTCCCTGTTTCGCGTGTAGGAGAACGCCCGCTCCCTTCTCGATAGGTGCCCCTGCTGTTCTCGCAATTTCAGCAATTGCTGAGTTATCTACTAAAGTGACGTATCCCTCTACTGGAGCTCTTATCTCATATCTATATTCTCCTATGGGTATATCTTCGGGCTTTACGTTGGGATTTCCTCCTTGTAGGCCTATAATCTCCCTGAACTTCTTTAATGCCCTACCTGAAAATAATATTTCCTTCGCTAACTCCCTGCCTTCTCCTTTAAAAGCTACTCCAGAAGCCTCGAGCAAAAGGCCTGCAAGGGATATAGATTTCTCAATTAAGCTCATACTCGCTTTTCCTGGGTTAATTAAAGCTTCTAAAGCCTCTTTAGCTTCGAGAGCTGGGCCTACGGCTCTTCCTACCGGCTGTCCTCCATAAGTTATCCCTACTTTAACGTCGATCCCTAACCTATTTCCAAGCTCGATAAACTTTTGAGCTAGTCTTTCACCGTCTTTCATAGTAGGAGCTTTAGTCCCTCTACCTATAGGAATATCTAACACGACGTGTTGGGCGCCTACGGCTGCCTTCTTCGCCATTATACTCGCTAACATCTGACTTTCAGGATCTATTCTTAACGGATACTCTACCCTAATGAATAAGTCATCGGCAGGAGCGATGTTGAGCGAGCCTCCCCAAACAATGCATCCATGAGCTTTTTGAACTATTTCCTTTACCTCTTCCAAGGTGAATTTGACATTAGCGAGAACCCCCATCGTGTCGGCAGTACCTGAAGGGCTCGTGATAGCTTTACTGCTAGTCTTAGGCATATACAGCTCTGTACTTGCAATAATTGGAACTATTAAGAGGCTTATTTTGTTCCCCGGTACCCCTCCTATCGAGTGCTTATCTACGACCCTTCCATGTAACTCCATTACATCTCCCGTTTCTACCATTGCTCTAGTAAGTGCCTCTACTTCATCCATATCCATTCCATGATAGTATTCGGCGAAGAGAAAGCTTGCAATTTCGAGATCGCTTAGGTTCGA
>QMSF01000245.1 GCA_003649565.1 Thermoprotei archaeon
AGAGTTACTAAGAAAAAGTAAAAATCTAAGATAAAACTATTTTTTATTTTAAAGTTTGTTCAAGTTTTGGTGATCCCTTTGGGGAAAGTTGGTTATTCATCTGTTGCAATTACACCTTCCGTAGGCTCAAGAATGGGAGGTTATTCTGGTAGAGTTTATTCCAAAGGCGTGCATGATGATCTGTATGCTAGGGCTTTATACGTTTCTGATGGTAAAAAAGGAATTCTATTAATTTCTACTGACCTAGTGGGCTTCTTTCACATGACTCCTATAAGGATAAGGAAGCTCATAAGTAGAAGAACTGGTTTTCCATATGATGCAATTTTTGTTCATGCGATTCATAATCATGCTGGGTTTGATACCATGGGTATCTTTGACACAGGAGGGATGTTCTTTAAAAGAACTTTAGAATTCGATAAGCTCATTGAAATTGAAAAGAAAATAGCTTTAGCTGGAATAAAAGCATTAAAAGAAGCGAAAAACGCTAAAGTAGCTTTTGCATCCACTTTCCCAGACAAGAAAATTGCTATAGATAGGAGAAAACCGGATAGATTAGTGAAATATCCAATAAATGTAATCAAATTTGAAAGAGAAGATACTGATATTTATCTCGTCAATTATGCAATGCATGCAACGGTATTACCGAGAACAAATTACCTCTTCTCAGCAGATTATCCAGGGTATCTTGTAAGATGGTTTGAAGAGAGGGGATATAAGGCAATTTATGTAAATGGGCCCTGTGGTAATGTTAATCCATATCTTCTGAAGAAGGAAATAGATCTCATGTCTCTTCCTAAAGATATTAGGGAGAAATTGATATATGAGTATCCAGGAACATTTGAAGATGCTAAAAGAATAGGCTTCTATCTCGCTGAGAAAGCTTATAATGCTGTTAAAGATGTTGAAGCTGAAGAAATAAGCTATGTTAATTATAAGAGATTGGACTTAAGACTTCCACTCGATTATTGGTCAGCGAAGAAGAGTGTTAGTTCAAAGCTATTCCATGACTTCCTTATAAATCTGATTTTAACGATAAAGAGATTAGGACTGGGAAATTGGGTCTATTCAGATATGCACTTTAAAGGAGGCAGCAGATTTGTTAATACTGAGATAATAGGAGCAAGGATCAATGATATCTACCTTGGAGGCCTTCCCGCAGAATTTTTCGTTGAATACTATGACAAGATAAAAAGATTATCAGAGATAGAAAAATTAATACTTATAGAGCTTACTAATGATTCCTTAGGATACGTACCAAACCCAGAGGATTTAGGAGAAGGAGGTTATGAGGAGACTTTATGTTTCGTACCAGCGTTCGCAAAATACGGCCCACAACTCATATCAAGATTACTGAAAAACTTATAATTACTTTACCTTGCTCCCTCCAAATCATTTATCAATTAAAAGCTCACAAAGCTCTAATGCTCGTCAATATCTTTTAGATATAATCTTTGAAAACATCATCAGTTCTCAATAGAACATCATCTAGCTAGCTTATAATCACCCTATAATCGTTTTTATATCCCAAAGCACTCTTACCATACAAGACATAAGCATTAGAATTATGAAAAACAATGCAAAGGTAGGCCTAATGCTCAACATTAGTATTGCTCTTCAATAAGCTTTTTATCAACTCCTGTTTCTTATCTTCTGGAAGGCTTTCTACCATTTGTTTAATAAGCTCGACAAGTTTTTCGGGGCCTATGGCCTTGGCAAGCTCGCTGATACCAACAGCGCTGATCAGCTCGACAAGTTTTTCGGGGCCTATGGCCTTGGCAAGCTCGCTGATATTAACTGCATCAATGATTTTATGAATTCCAATAACTTCAACAGCCATCCTAATCTTCTCAGGACTAAGTTGGATTCTGGCCATACGAGCCACCTCCGGTTTATATAAGATGGCGAAGATATATATAAAAGTTTTAGGCGAGTACTTGCTGATTATTCTCTTGGCTGCTAAGAGACTCTTATCCCTTGAGGATGAGAATAAAGCTAGTATTTCATTATACTCAATTGATGGATCTAACTCATCAACAACTATTACTGGAATATCAAATGCTTCCATGCCCTTAACCCTATAAAAAGCTCCAGAGCCGGATATATGATAATCCCTTGATAACCAGTTCTTTATGTTACTCTCAGCATAATTAGTTACCTTTGAAACTATTAGTATAGCCGAGACATCTCTCATTCTCACATGCTTATCCATCATAAGAGTAAGCTTATAAGTTAATGCTTGAGCAACAGAATTATAATTTAATGTACTACCAAGATGCTTAAACTCCAATATGGTATACTTACCAGAGTTCTCAGCAACAAATTTAAGCCATGAGCCCTCTGGCAATTCTTTTTCGAGCTTGAGATCAGCTATTAGAACATCCACTCTGAACTCTCTAAGCATTACTCCAGTCTCTATTGATACCGATTCCAGACCAAGATACTCCCTAAACAGTTCGGTCATTATAGCTTTAAACACCTTATCCATTGGGACATCAGGCAACAAGACCACCAAGAAGAAAACGGCTAAAAGATTATAGAGTGAAGCATCATTTAAAGATTTTAAGCGTAAGGCTAATCTAGTACCAGTATTGGAT
>QMSF01000246.1 GCA_003649565.1 Thermoprotei archaeon
ATGAGAAGTACAAGGACGATTATAAGAACTGGTTTGTACCTAGGGACTGGTTTAAAGAGGGTGCTCATGAATGTATAAGGCCTACAAGACCTATTGACGCTTTAACTCTTCAACGCTTAATAATGGATGGCTCGATAACCACCATAATACCCCTAACCATGAGGCATTATAGGCTCTACGACTTGATATTTAAGAGGTTCGTAGCTAGTCAGATGAAGAAGGCTGTTGTTGTAAGGGCCAAATACAAGTTTAAGCTTGAAATCAATGACACGCCGTATATTGCTGAGTATGAAGGCATAGTTGATGTCAAAGATCCAGGCTTCTTGGATGTACTAGGCTATAGAAAGCTAAAGAAACTGGAGGTAGGCGATAAACTGAAGATCGAAGAAGTTGAAATAAGAAGAACTTCAAAAGTCCCATTATACAGAGAGGGAGACGTCGTAAGATTAATGAAAGAAAGAGGCATTGGAAGGCCATCAACATACTCAAAGATAATTGAGGGTTTAATAAGACATAGATACGTGATAAAGAACAAGTGGGGTGGCCTCATAGCAACGGGCTTAGGTAGAGAGGTCTATAATTATCTTGCAAAGAGGTTTGGAGATCTCGTATCAGAAAGCACAACTCGAGATCTCGAAGAGAAGATGACGTTGATAGAGATGGGCAAGGTGGATTATCAAAGCGTGTTAAGAGTAATGGCCGATCAACTAGACGAACTACTCAAGGGTGCCGAGAAAATTGGGCCAATCTCAAAGTAGACTAGCATGGTGTATAACAGGAGCTGGCCACCACCTCTTCGAGAGCATAGAAGTCATGGAGGAGCTACTAGCCAAAGGGCATAAAATAACAGTCTTTATCTCTCAAGCTGGACTTGAAGTCGTCAGAATGTACGGTCTTGAAAAGAGGTTAAAGGCAATAGCTAATGGCAGCTATTATAGAGAATTAGTAACGCCGGGTGATGGAGCTAGCTGCAGTAAGGCTGGACGGCTCCTCATAGGGATGTACCGTGTGTTGATAGTTTCACCAGCGACAACCAATACTATAGCTAAAATAGTGAGGGGGATAGCTGATACACCACCAACAATAGCGGTAGCTCAAGCGCTTAAAGGGGGCATTAAGGTAATCGTTGTACCTACGGACATCGAGCCTGAATACGAGACAGAAACTCCTCATATTGTCGATAGAGCCATATGTGAGAAGTACAAGTGCTCAGAGTGTAAACCGCTACTTTCATGCCCTACAGGAGCGTTTGAGCTCATCGAGCAATTAGGGCATATAAACCTCTCTAAATGCATTGGATGCTCAGCCTGTATTAACGCGTGTCCTAAAGGGGCAGTCAAGTTTAGAGTTAAGGTCAAAGCCAAGAGCAGTCCTATAGACCTGGAGAACGTAGAGAGACTTATGTCAATTAAGAATGTAGTAGTGTTAAGAAGACCGAGAGAAGTATTGCGTGAAGTAGAAGCTTAATTTAAATGTTTAGAGAAAGCACGAAATTTAAATTAGGCCCAAGGAGTTGAGGAAGAAGCGTTAGTGGAGGGTTTAGAGGGTTTATGGCAGCTCCATGCGAAGTCGCCAATAAGTATATCATCCCGGCGATACGATCTTTAATTGCTAGAAAGCTCATAGACGAGTACAAGTTCACGCAAATGAGCGCCGCTAAAAAACTTGGTGTTACACAAGCAGCAATAAGCCAATATCTATATAGCAAGAGGGGCTTCAAAGTTGCTGATAAGCTGTTGAGCAAGCCTGAGCTTAGGGATAAGCTTGAAAGAATGGTCAAAATGATTGTGGAAGAAGACCTCACAATCGATGATCTAATGTCGGGTATTTGTGAGGTCTGTAGAGCATACCGTGAAAAGTTCTTTAAGTAAGAAGAAGAGAGTTTGATGATTATGACTAAAGCTCTTATAACTCCTCTAACGACATCAGACGTTGAATCTCTAAGATGCGGTGATGTAGTATACATATCAGGCATTGTAATTACAGCTAGAGACCAAGCTCATAGGAGAATAGCCCAACTCCTTAATGAAAAAAAGGAATTACCCGTAAACCTTAATGGCTTACCCGTCTACCATGCCGGGCCCGTTGTGAGGTTTAAAAATGGTACATGGGAAGTGCTGGCGATAGGGCCAACAACTAGCTCTAGAATGACATATTACGTTAAGGATTTAGTGTGCAAGGCTGGCGTCAAGATGATAATAGGCAAAGGAGGTATGGGCCCCGAAGCTCTTGAAGCTTTCAGAGAATGCAAGTGCGTTTATTGCTCTTATACTGGTGGAGCCGCTGTCCTCGCAGCGACAAGCATTAAGAGAGTGATCGATGTCAAGTGGCTTGACTTAGGAGTACCAGAGGCTATGTGGATTTTGGAAGTTGAGAAGTTTGGTCCGCTTTTAGTCACAATGGATTGCCAAGGCAAATCCCTCTATAGTGATATAGAGGCTCACATAAGGGAGAGCATGAGCAGAGCATTGGAGTTATTCTCGTGATAAACAAGCTTTCCCGTAAGCTTTAAAACTCATTTTACAACTAACTTATGAGCCGTAATGACGTTAACGGAGTGTTTAAGTCCGAGGAAGCCCATAACGATA
>QMSF01000247.1 GCA_003649565.1 Thermoprotei archaeon
ACTTCTTTCTTAACTTGCCTCTCGCCTGCTTCTCCTCTTAACTGCCATACCAGCTCGCATACTTGTGCTAGGCCTTGTGCCACTACTGCTTCACCAAATGCTCCTATGCCTCCGCTTGGGCATACTGGTATTTTGCCGCTTATGGGGTCGGTGTCACCTCTTCTAAGCATTTTCTCTGCTTCGCCTGGCTCCAAGTTCAATATGCAGTCGAGATATGCGAAGTAGTGCCATGAGCTGTTATCTGGAAGCTCTATTACGTCTATCTTGTCTGGCGTTACACCTGCCATCTTGTATGCCCTTGCAACAGTGTTTCGGCTTTCGCTTAGATTTGGAACTCCAGGCTTTATGTACGAGCTTAAGTATGTGAGCCTAACTGTTGGATCGCCAAATGTTGGTGAGCCCACAGCTACGGCGTTTACATAGACTGGCTTCTTGCACATCTTCTTGGCCTTCTCGTACTCAGCCACTATGACGGCAGCTGCTCCATCGCTTGTCGCGCATATCTCATATAGCCTTAATGGGTCGCAAACCATTGGTGATTTCAATACTTCTTCTAGACTGAATGTTCTCTGATATCTAGCATAAGGATTGTATGGTGCGGGCTTGCTGGTTACGACCTTGACCAGCGCTAAGTCCTCTTCAGTAGTGCCAGCCTCATACATTCTCCTTCTGCATTCCATAGCCCAATATGCTGGATTGGTTTCACCGCACATGACGAATCTCATGTAGTCTATATCAGCTCTACCATCAGTTGACTGCGGCCTGAAGAAGCCGAATGCCGATTTGTCGGCTGCAACAGCAGCTGCTATGTCGCATTCGCCGCTAGCAACAGCCAAAACGGCCTCTCTGAGTATTGACTGTCCTGTAGCACAAGCATTTGCCACGCTTACTATTGGGATACCAGTATATCCCATGAGATTAGCTATGGCGGTTCCGCTAAGCGTGCCATGAATACCTGCCTGCTGGTTAACCCATAGGTAGACCCCCGATACCATAGCCTCAACTTGACGCCAACTTATCTTAGCGTCTTTAAGAGCATTTGTTAAAGCCTCAACGGCTAGCTCGGGCATGGTCCTATCAGGATATTTATCAGGTCGCTTGGGGTCAGGGTATCTTCCCCATGGTACCATTCCTACACCTATTATCGCAACATCTCTCTCCATTTCATACACCTCCTATTTCTTCTCCTCCACAGGCTTCCACATCCAGGTTATGTACTCGTTCTCCTCGTCTTCGTAGAGTTTGCCTACTGTCAGCTCTACCTCCATGTCGCACTTTAGATTCTCCGTTGTTGTGAGCATCCCTAGAACCCTTATGCCCTCTGGTAGGTCGACCATGCCTATGGCATATGGCTTAAATGGCTCCATCTTGAATGGCGGTGGAGGAGAGTAGTATTGTATTGTCCAGCTCCAAAGTTTTCCTCTACGGCTTAACTGAATTATCTCTATGTTCTCAGGGTTCTTCTCGCAATCAGGATTTGGACAGTAAGCTGCTTTGGGGAACATAATCGCGCCGCACTTCTTGCATCGTGAAGCTATGAGGGCTGGCTGATCTGAAGGCCAGGTGAAGAGTCCCTCAACAATTGGAACCTTTTTCTTCTCTTTCTTAGCAGGAGCTTCTCCTGCCATTACGACCACTGGGTTAAGTGGTAAACTAGTCGTTTTATAATACTTACGACTCGTAATGCACGGAACCACTTAAAGATCTCAAATAGCCGGTTGCTAAGAGCTTGGAAGTATGTGGCCTCTAACTGTCTGGCAAATAACAGTCTTTAAACCTGCTTCTTCTAAGATCTTTTTCACCTTCATCATTTCATTGAAGCTCGGCCTCTTTAGGTATTGAGCTCTAAATTCAGGTCTATAGTCTAACACGCAGACCTGTATTGTAGGTTCTATGCTAGCTAATTTGAGGCCTATTTCATATAGTTCGTCTAGGCTCATGAAGGCGCTATTATAGGGTATTCCAACTCCTATGAAGACCTTGTCCCAATACTTATTGACTATATACTTTACTGTCGACCATTCATTCTCCAACATTCTAGAGGCTAATTCTCTCTCCTTGATGCCCGTTATCTTCATAAATGTTTCAAGTCTTAACCCCTTAATATCAGGGCCTATATCGGTCATCCCCGCCTCAACTAGCTCATCTATGTAGTCTGGCGTTAGTATAACAGCATTCGTATCGACGTGAAAACGCGCTTTTTCATCTCCGTTTAGGGCTTTAAGTGATCTTATGAAGTCTACGAGCCAGCGCCTGTTGAGCGTTGACTCGCCTCCGCTTATGGCCATTCTATCCACACCGTAAAGCCTTCTAGCCTCAGTCAGCAAGTGGGCTGCTTGAAAAGGTGTTAGAGGCTCACCAACAGAGCTATATGTTATTTCCCAATTTTGGCATGAAGGACATCTAAGTATGCATCCATGAGTAAAGCATGCGACTTCTATGTAGCTATAGAGCATTCCTTTAGGTTTAAGCCAATATGGCGTTCCAACACCACCAACAGGGTGTCCTTGAAAGCTTGAGACTATTCTTAATGGAGGTTTCTTGGTTATTTCATCAATGTCTGTTATTATCTCCATTCC
>QMSF01000248.1 GCA_003649565.1 Thermoprotei archaeon
CATCAACTAGCAGTATAATGCCTCAAAAGAAGAATCCAACTGTAGCTGAAATTGTTAGGGCCAGGACGTCACACGTCATAGGTATGTTGACGTCAGTATTGAGCATTCTCAGATCATTAACGTTGAGTTATAACCTTGATTTACAGGAGGTTACACCTCCAGTATGGCTATCGGTCGAAGAGGCTTTGAAAGCCATCAAAATTATGAGGGGGGCTATTGAGGGGCTTCAATTTGACGTTAGAAGAATGTATGAAGCTGCTGAGCTTGGCTTTTCTTCTGCCACGGAGCTTGCAAATGAGCTTGTCAGGCGCTTCGACATGCCATTTAGGATTGCATATAGGATTGTCGGTAGAGTTGTGAAGGAAGCTGTCGATACTGGCTTATTGCCAAGCGAGTTAAAGCCTGAAATGCTTGAAAGAGCTGCCATGCTAGAGGGTTATCGCATTAAGATAGATCAAGAATTCCTGAAGGAGGTCTTAGACCCCACAAAGTGCATTGCTAAATGTAAGGTTCCTGGAGGACCCTACCGCGAATCCGTTAGCGAGATGATTCATCATCGCAAGCTCAGGCTTCAAGAGGAAGAGAAGATAATCAAGGATCTCGAATTGAAGATTAGCAAGATAGATGAGTTATTGGAGAATGAGGCCAAAAAGCTTGGGGTGGCTTGAACTGAAGATAGCAATATTATATGATAGGCTGAGATGGGAGGAAAAAGCGATACTAGATGCATTGAAATCAAGAGGCGTAGAGGTCGAAATGGTAGATGCTAAAGTCAAGGTTGCTGTTCAAGGAAAGCTTAGGGGTATAGGGGATATAGTGTTGAACAGATGTTTAAGCCACTTTAGGGGTCTTTACTGGTCGGCAGTGCTAGAAGCCGAGGGTATTAGAGTTATCAATTCATTTTGGACTTCGCTTATAGGTGGCGATAAGCTGTTCACGTCATTAGAGCTTGCTAAGGCTGGTATTCCAATACCTAAATTCGTAGTTGCATTTACTGTTGAAGGTGCTTTGCAGGCTCTTAATGAAATAGGGTTACCAGCAGTTGTTAAGCCTGTTGTGGGTAGTTGGGGTAGGCTATTAGCTTTGTTGAGGGATCATGAGCATGCAAGAGCAATATTTGAACATAGAGAACATTTAGAGCCCATTCTACATAACATATTTTACCTTCAAGAGTACATAGAGAAGCCCTCAAGAGACATAAGATCGCTGATTATCGGCGACGAGGTCGTAGCCTCGATATATAGATATGCGCCTCAAGGTGAGTGGAGGACTAATATAGCTCTTGGAGGGAAAGCCGAAGTGTGCGAATTAAGTGAAGAGCAATGCGAGATGGTGCTCAAAGCCGCTAAGGCCATTAAGGGCGAAATAGTCGGTGTCGATTGCCTTGAGAGTAGTAGAGGACTACTAGTTAATGAAATAAATACGACCGTTGAATTTAAAGGTGCTTTTTCAGCCACAGGTGTGGATATAGCTGGTAAAATAGCTGATTACCTCATTAAGGAGGCCAAGAAATGAAGAAGAGAGTTGGTATTGTTGGAGCATCAGGCTTTGTTGGAGGAGAACTACTGAGGTTACTGCTCTACCATCCTTATGCTGAAGTCACAATAGCAACTTCAAGGAAATACGCAGGCGAATATGTCTTCAGGGTACATGCCAACCTAAGGAAATTAACAAACCTAGTCTTCACACCTCTCAGTGTTAAGAGATTAACGGAAGATTGTGATGTAGTGTTTCTAGCGGTTCCCCATAAGCAGTCGGCCAAGTTAACCGCTCAGCTTGTAGAAACAGGGGTTAAAGTCATAGATTTAAGCGCTGACTTCAGATTTAGGGACCCCCAATTATACGAGATATGGTACAACTGGAAGCATCCCGCACCAGATCTACTTAAAGAAGCTGTTTATGGTTTGCCTGAACTTCATAGAGATGAAATAAAGAAAGCCAAGATAATAGCTTGTCCCGGCTGCATGCCAACAGCAGCGATTTTGGCATTAGCACCTTTGGCTAAAAGCGGTATTATGGATCCTGAGCATGTAGTAGTCGACGTCAAAATAGGATCATCAGGTGCAGGCACTGCTCCTTCAATGTCAACATTGCATGCTGAGAGATTTGGAGTTGTAAGACCTTACTCACCTGCAGGCCATAGACATACAGGTGAGATAGAACAGGAGCTTACAGCATTGGCTGGAAAGCCCGTTAAAGTTGCCATGTCAGCCCATGCAGTCAACATAGTTAGAGGAATATTAGCAACATGCCATGTCTACACGAATAGAGAAGTTAAGCTCGTAGATCTCTGGAAGATCTATAGAGGCATGTATGGCAATGAGCCCTTCATTAGAATAGTAAAGGACAGAAAGGGAATTTACAGGCTTCCAGATCCTAAGGTCGTTATTGGAACGAATTTCTGTGATGTAGGATTTGAAGTTGATCCACATGTCAACCGAGTGGTAGCATTTGGAGCTATAGACAACTTAATGAGGGTGCTGCAGGACAAGCAGTTCAATGCTTTAACATAGCCATAGGAGTTGATGAGAAGACTGGATTAGACTTCTGCGGTTTCCATCCGATATAGGTGATGAC
>QMSF01000249.1 GCA_003649565.1 Thermoprotei archaeon
AGTTGCTATGAGAGAATTTAAGAGATACATTCAAGATATATTGACTAATCCTTTTAGAAGAAATAGTACAAGGATATTAGTAAGAGACTTAGAATTTGAAAATCAAATACTCATAAACTTGCAATTAGAGAATTGTACTCTTAAGAATTGTATTCTGATAAATTGTGTAACTCTTAACTGTAATTTCATTTCTGAAAATTATGCTGTTATAGTAGATACATACAAGTTATTATCTGAAGGAATGCTAATAATAGAAAATGTAGATAGTATTCCTCTTAAAATCCTTAGAATATTAGGAGATTTAGAAACTGAAATTAGAGCTAGATATATTAGTGATAGATTTGAAGATAGAGTATTTGGATGGGCAATAATAGAAGATACTTTAGAGGATGATATAGATGAATAGTTTAGAAAGTAAGATTAAACAGATACTTGATATATTGAAAGATGAAGATATAGAAACTAAACACTTCATAATATGTAGAGTAATAAGCAAGATTATAGAAGAAGAAAAAGAAGATAAGCATAAAGAGAAACATTTGACTATGTTTAGAAACACTATGTTTATGATATTGAGTGAACATTCAGATCCTTTAAGAGCAATAGATATGTTAGGCAATACAGCTAAAGATATTCTTGAAATGTATCCTGATTTAAAGAGATACTTTGAACAGAATGGAAGAAAGTCTTACATAACTTAGAGGTGAATTTATGCCTTTCTTCAAATACTTAGACTATAAGTTTTATTTCGATAAGATAGTCTTCAAAGATTCATTGTTTATAGTAGTTTCTGGTAGTCATGCATATGGATGGAATACTGAAAATAGTGATCTAGATTTAGTAAGAGTATTTTATCCTACTGTAAGACAAGCATTAAGTGTTATGTTTAGATGTAAAAACAACCATTTCAAAGATAAATTCAACAACAAAATAGTAGACTGTACAGAGTATCCAATACAGAACTTCATCTCATTATTAAGTAAAGGAAATGGAAATGTACTTGATAATCTATTTCAGTCTTCTAATAATGAATTGTGTATAATAAGACAAGACAAAGAAGTTAAAGAATTACAGAAGATAGTTATAGATGAATTACACGATGGTTTTAGAAAACATTTCTTAGGATACGACATGTCATTGAAGAAAGATCTTAGCAATGAATCTAGACTAGAAAAATATGGTATGAATAAATTATTGTTGAGTAGATATAGATTGTTGCAAGAAGGAATAATACTTTGTGAACATAAAGAGGTAGTTTACAATTTGCTTAAACAAATGGAATACATAGATACTAAATATTGTGAAGATTTACTTAATTCGTACATAGAAAGTAGGAAATTTTACAGATATAAGAATTGCATTGTTGAAATAGAAGAATTAAGACAAAAGTTAGAATCTCTTCAGTTACCTAAATATTCAGGTTTACCTTATTGTTTAGATACTTGGTTAATAGATAAATACATTGCAATGAAATAAAAAGGTGATAATATGGGAGATGTATACTTTAAATGTAAAAGATGTAAGAAAGAATTTGCTAATAGAAGGACTTGTCCTTATTGTGCCTCTAAAGATATAGAACTAATAGGATGGATAATGAGTTGAGTAAGAAAATATTCTATTGTGATAAAGGTAAATGTAATGTCATATTTACTATTGATGATGAAGGTATGCATGTATATTGTCCTAAATCAAATGAATGTAAAGAAGAATATTGTCCATATGATGCTAAAATGAATATTGTAAGAATAAGGAGAAAGAAATAATGGATATATCTTGTAGAATAGTATGGAAAAGTGAAATACCTAAGAATGTAACAGTTAATCCAGCTAGTATGTTTCTAGGAATTAACTGGTCTAATAAAACTAGAAGGTATGAAAAGAAAATTAAGTTCTATCCTAGTAGTGAAGTAATAGTTGCTAATGTGAAGAATAATGAGATAATATGTGCATTTCAAGGTTCTGATGAATATTATGGTTCAGTTAGAAATGTAGTGAAAATAGGAAAATCTGAAGATCAAGTAGTATTATTCGTCAAAATAAAGGAGTAAGATCTATGAAGTTGAAAGTAACAGAAGAAGAAAAAGAGATACTAATCAACGAAATAGCTGAAAGAATGAAAGATGTAATTTATATGGATGCTAAAGAAGAAGCTAGAAAAGTATTAGAATATATTCTTGAGAAAGACTTTCAATCATCTAGTGATTCTATAACGATAAACTTTGAATTCAAATTTGTTTATAGTGATTTAGTACAGATATTAGGCAGATATAGAAGAAAAGAATAGAGGTACGTATAGATGAGAATAGAATCTTTCTATTTTGAAGAAATAATTCATCTACTTTTCATAATCCTTGTCTTTATAGCATTTGTAGCATTAGTATTCTCTGCTGAAATATGGCAGAAAATACTATTCTTTCTATTTGAAGTATTGTTTGGATTTATGTATTGGTGTAGGGATAAAAGATGATATGTTCTAAATGTAGTTTCTTTGAAGAAAGACTTTCTACTGGAGGAACGATATACTATTGTGCTATCTATGGTATTAGTGCATACTGTTGTAACAGAGAAGATA
>QMSF01000250.1 GCA_003649565.1 Thermoprotei archaeon
GTCAAATCCCTCAATCCACTACTTTTACATAATTCATACGTATATGAGCCCGCTATTCAAAATTAACAAATAACTACACTTTTACCTAACATCAGCTTCAACGTGCTTCACCCCCACCTCTCCATCAGTTGGGGTCTTAAATACACGGTCTTCTCAGCGACGACTACTATGTTCATTCTGAGTGTCGGTATAGCCTTTACTAGAGGAAAAGCAATAGCTCTAAGCAGATTAGTTCTACTCGGTCTTCTCAGCAAAATTCGAATAAGGTCATGGTATCCATCGATCCTTAAGTAATCACATGGATTTGCCTCAACAAAGTGTAAGTCATTAACTTCTGAATAAAAACTTTCTAATATTTTGAAGCCTGAATTCCTCAGCAAACACTCCACTTCGCTCTTCGTGTATTCTTTAACATGAAATCTATATATCGGTTGTTTCCCCATCAGTAACTTGACGCGCCTAAATAATGATGCAACATTCGGAGTCGATAGAATGAGTTTCCCTCCCAATCTAAGAACTCTGTTTATTTCCGCTAAAGTATGGCTTACATAGTATGGATTTATATGTTCAATCACTTCAGAAAACACCACGCAGTCGACAGACCCATTTTCTAGGTTTAGGCACTCTCGCTCTAGATCGCATTTAACAACCTTAACATTGAAAGCTTTCGCAATATTCAGGTAACGGTCAGGATCATAGTCGTAAGCGATAACATCATAACCCATTAACTTCAGTGCGCAACTTAATATGAATGGTGAAGCGCCTAAATCAACGACAACGCTATCTTTAGGACAATATTTTGTTACTAACTCTAAAATAAGCGCCCTCCTCCAAAATTCTAGGTAATAGCTTGTAAGTGCTTTATTATCCCCATGATTTTTCACAATTCTTTCAACGTTCAGCAATGCACGCTTGACTATTTCTGAGACTTTCACCATGTCGCTACCCGATAAAGCTCCACATATCGTCTCGCTATTTTCACGTGATCAAAATTCTCTGCATGTTTTCTAGCTTCTCTACTCATGCGCCTCCATAATGAACGGTCTTCTAGCAATACTCTTAGCTTCTCTGCATACTCCTCAGGGTTGAAGCTTCCTACTTTAAAGCCGGATTTCTCGGCTACCAAAGCTTCATCAGGGACTCCTGGACCTACTATGACGGGTGTTCCGCAAGCTTGAGCCTCCAACACCGCGTAGGGAAAACCTTCCCATAGGGAAGGATGCATAAGTGCCAAAGCTTTTGAGTATAGTTCTCTCAGTTCTCGATCTGGGCACGTCTCCCTCACAATAATCCACTCAGACCTCTTCTCATAATGCCCCACTAGAATCAACTTTATATTGTAACCTAAGCTTCTAAGCAACCTAACAGCCTTAACTGATACGTCGGGTCTCTTCCTTGGGCTAGTGCCTACATGTAAGACAATAGGCTCCCTCTCAGACTCAGGGCTATAGTTTTCTAAGATTAATGGTATCGGTATAATTTCGTCACATATCAATCCAACCTCCTTCATTTCAGAAGCCACTTTGCTCGACACACAAACAACGCGGTCATAAGTGTTATACAACATCTTCGTTATGTAACGTTTTAAACGGCTTTTCCTAAGCTCAAATATGGCATTCCCATGATTAACGGCAACTTTGAAAGTTCTAAGCTTCAGCGGCACAACACCATTAACAATAATCATATCTGGCTCAAACCTCCTCAAGATCCTTGATCCACGCATGAACCAA
This sequence comes from Thermoprotei archaeon, assembly GCA_003649565.1. Next base: position 1,731 of record QMSF01000250.1, read on the forward strand.
TCCCACATACACTTAACATAGCCTCTACAATCGCTATTACTTATGGCACACGTCTCGACATCGACGCTGAACAGCCAGCTTGGATTACCGGTCATGTGGTGACCAAAAACCTTTACTTGATGACCCAGTTTCCTCAACCCATCGGCTAAGGTAAATATGAAACGGTTAACACCATCTATTCCGCCGACATCTCCCCTTCGTATTATAGCAACCTTGATCATACACTTATAACTCCCGGCAGTAATATTCTAAATGCTAAAAGATATTAACTTTCTAGAAAGTCGTGCGTCTTATATAATGCTTTATTATTTCTTGTCACCAACGGCTGAATCAGGCTGAGTAAGTTATCTAATGTCTCTTCAATACTTCTCTCCGTCGTGTCGATTCTATATGCTCTAACGAGTTTTGCCACTTTATCATAGAGCTTAAGCTGTCTGCTCAAGAATTCATGGCTGACTTCTTCACCTCCCCTTCCTACTAGTTCAGCTTCGGAAGCCGTCACGTAAACCTTCACATTCGCCTTCATTGATAAGGCGAGCAGGAATCTCGCCTCCAAACGCTTCAAATAGTCTGCATCTCTCGTGGTAAGCGAAACCCATACTAGGAAGTCTGGCAGATACCTTTCAGCTATAACCACATAACCCAAAAAGCAGGGCAACATAAATCTAATAAGCAGGATGGGCAGTACCGATATGAACTCTATTAATTGCCATACTCTTCTTGCACTACTTGGGATCGATATTTCGTAATAAGGGTTGTCAGAGCCTCTAAAAGTAGCGAACCTAGATAAAAACCTGGCGAGTAAGGAAGCTAGCGTGTGAGTCCCCCTCATCCATGAAA
>QMSF01000251.1 GCA_003649565.1 Thermoprotei archaeon
GGCATCGCGATCTAATCGATTCGTCTCATGTTTAAGTGTTACCCGTCAATAGCCGATTTCCCTGAGCTTCTCAGAGAGCTTCAAAGCCGATCTCGATAAGTCCTCACGTATCTCGTCGAACTCGACTACCTCTATAACGCCTGATCGACCGAGTCTGGCGGGGACCCCGATCGCGACATCTCTTAACCCATATTCGCCGTCTAAGACTATTGAGGCGGAGAGTATTTCCCGGGAATCTGTTAGAATGGCCTTGGCCATCCGATAGATTGAGGCCGCGGGGCCGAAGATCGTCGCGCCCTTTCTCTCGATGACCTCCATAGCGGCCTTCCTAACAGCCTCTTCAAACACTTTGTCTTCACCGAATATGAACATGCCATCGCCGTGTTCTCCTAGGACGAGGCCATGTGTCGGCCGACGTACTATGCTCTTCAGCCTCGAGGTATCGAGGACGCCGCCCATACCAATAACCCTCTCCCTCGGAAAACCGGTTTCTTTCCAGAGAATGTAGGTCATGAGATCGACGGGATTAGTCACGACGAGTACCACGGATCCGCGGCAACGTTGCCTGAGCTCCTTTGCCACCGCCTTCATTATCCCCGCGTTTTTCTGGAGTAAGTCTAGTCTCGACATCCCTGGTTTCCTCGCGATGCCGGCCGTAACTACTATGAGGTCACAGCCCTCTATCAACGAGTAATCGGCTCCCCCGCGGATCTCAATGGGTTTATCTAAGGCGTAGCTCGCATGTAGGAGGTCTAATGCTTCGCCCTTTGCTAGCTCTTCAAGGATATCCACAAGCACGAGTTCATCGATTTCCAAATTATTGATCAGAGTGTAAGCCGCCGTGCTGCCGACTCTTCCAGCCCCAACAAAGCCAACTTTCACTAAATCGACCTCCAGGAGATGAAAAAGATTGTGATAAAAGAAAAAATTTCTCTGATAGAAACTATGGGGAATGTGGTTACTTCTTCTCTCCCATCGCCTTTCTCAGCATTTCAACGGCTCTCTTGGCTTCCTCGATGGATGAGGCGTCTTCAAGGGTTGTAATATCGCCCAGTTGACTCCCGCTTACAACGGCCTTTAGCAACCTCCTCATGATCTTACCGCTTCTCGTCTTCGGCAGCGAGGAGACAAAGTATACGGCCTCTGGGGTTGCCACGGGTCCTATCACCTTCCTGATCCACATCACGAGCTCTTTCCTCAGCTCCTCAGTGGGCTCATAACCCGACTTCAGGATGACGAAAGCCACTATGGTTTCTCCTTTAACCGGATCTGGTTTACCTATCACCGCGGCTTCGGCGACAGCTGGGTGGCTGACGAAAGCGCTCTCGAGCTCCGCCGTTCCGATCCTATGGCCCGCGACCTTGATCACGTCATCGGCTCTACCCATTAGCCAGAGATATCCCTCGTCATCCTTCATCGCGTAGTCTCCGGTGTAATAGACCGCCGGTGGCTGTATCTTGAACTCCAGCTTCTTATTTGGCTGGAACTTGGACCAGTAAACGCTCTTGTAGCGCTCTGGATCCCTCCATAAGGTCATCAGCATTCCAGGCCAAGGTGACAGTATAACGAGGTAGCCCCTCTCAAACGGCTTAACGGGTTCTCCATCCTCGTTCACTACCTCGGCATCGATCCCGGGCAGCGGGAAGGTCGCGGAACCAGGCTTCAGCGGCACTAAGTCGATTCCGGCGGCTGGTGATATCATGAAACCTCCGGTCTCGGTCTGCCACCAAGTATCAATTATTGGGCACCTCTTATTCCCTATCACCTCATAGTACCATTTCCAAGCCTCTGGGTTTATGGGCTCGCCGACGGTTCCGAGGATCCTGAGGGTGCTGAGATCGTGCTTCTTTGCCCACTGTTCACCGAATTTCATGTGCATCCTTATCGCGGTTGGTGCGGTGTAGAACGCCGTTACCCCATATTTCTCTACGATCTCCCACCACCTATCCGGAGCGGGGTAATCGGGAGCGCCGTCATACATTATCTGAGTTACTCCGTGGAGTAGCGGTCCATAGACTATGTAGCTGTGGCCTGTGATCCAACCTATATCCGCCGTACACCACCAAATGTCATCCGGTTGTAGGTCAAAGGCCCATTTCAGGGTGGCCCAGACCCACACGAGGTAGCCACCAGTGCTGTGGACTACTCCCTTAGGCTTCCCCGTGGTCCCGCTGGTGTAGAGGATGAATAGTGGGTCTGTGGACTCTACGGGCTCGGGCTCACAATAGGGTTCCGCCTCCTTCATCAAGTCGTCCCACCAGTAATCCCTTCCCTCGGTCATCGGGACATCTTCCATCCCGACCCTCTTGACCACGATGACTTTCTCCACAGTCTTCGTCTGCTTCAGCCCCTCATCCGCCGTCTTCTTCAGCGGGATCACCTTACCCCTTCGATAGAGACCATCCGCCGTGATCAGCAGCTTCGCCTCAGCATCATTTATCCTATCGGCAAGCGCGGTGGCGCTGAATCCTGAGAAGACTACGCTGTGAAGGGCGCCTATTCTGGCGCATGCTAGCATCGCTATTGGGAGTTCGGGCACCATGGGGAGATAGATTGATACCCTGTCACC
>QMSF01000252.1 GCA_003649565.1 Thermoprotei archaeon
ACTCTTAAAAATCCCTTAAAACATCCTCATGCGGAGGCGTGTCCTAAATTTTAGGCTTTTTTTAACAAAAAAGCCTTTTGATTTTTTGTCGGGCTTTTGTTACGTTAGTAAAAAAGCCGATGTGGTTGTTGCATTCGCGGGTATTGTATCTCCTGTATCAGGTGTAGTGCTGGCACCGGTGGGTGTTCTTGTTGTTGCTAGAATTATACTTGTTAGTTTGTTATTGAGACTTCTGTCAGAAGTTTTCCCGTCTGAGATTAATTATTTTGCAACGCCGCATATTCGATTTTCCGACATTATTTTTATCTCAGCGTATTCGCATATTTTCTGCCACTAGTATACTAGTATACGGTTCTGATGACGTAAAATTTATAGTTATTTAATTCTATGACTTATCTCAGAAAAAGAATAGAGGTGAGAGAAAAATGAGGTCAACTATGGTACATGCACGCGTACCAAAAAGCGTTTATGAATTGCTAAAAAGAACGGCTGCTATTCTCGGCGTGAGTATATCTGAGTTGTGCCGCCAAGCTATCATGAATTATTTAAGAGAACTGCGAGAGACTTCGTTCTTTTCTGCCATGCAAACATTGCAGCAGCAGAAAAACGGTGATTGCTATGCGTAAACAAAAACTCGATAACTTCGTGTATAGAACAATAAAAAACGCCGGTAGACCTCTAACATTGCCGGAGATTAAGTTTATGTGCGGCTTAGCGTTGGAGGACTGCGACCCTTTTGAAATACTGTCACGGCTCATCGCAGAGGGTAAAATTAAGTCAAAGAAAATGAACGGACGGCTGTATTTCTTTGTTGAAGAGAACTAAAAGCCTCTTGGGTTTGATTCCAAAAACCCACATGTCATTCTCTCACGCACTTGAAAAATAAAAACCGCGGAGGTGGGTGTTCATGGATAAGTGGGAGTCTAACGTCTTAAAAGCATTACGTTTGGGTTTGCTTAGAAAGAAGGGTGTATTTTACGTTCCAACAAGGCGTTTTATCGGTTGCGTGATTGCTGCGGCGACCATGGAGATTGATACGTTCCCAATGGACGAGAACAAAACTTTAGAGGCTCGTCGAACGATGTGGCTTTGGTACAAAGTTATTCCTACCGCAATTCGTCTGTTTTTCAATAACAAAATCGACAAACAAACACTTAAAGAACTTAGGGACGCCGTTATTCCTTTTGTCGACAAAGTTTGGGTTTACAAGTTAAGAAAAAGAACAATTCACTTTGCTAAGCAGAAACAAGGAGTGATGTGCTATGAGTATCGAAAATAGAGGGCGTAGGCGTCGCAGAGTATCTCAAGCGACCCGTCTCGTTCAAATAGCACATAGATACTGCACGGAATTCTTTAGAAATCAGTATAACGAGGCTTTTGCCGCTATCCGTAGCAGTGATTTTTTGAAAGTTGTTGCGGTTGATTCCCGCGAGTTTAAGGATTGGCTTAGTTACGAGTACTTTAGAGAAACGGGAAACACGCCGTCTACAGTCTCTCTTTATTCTGCTATTAGTGTTTTGCGGGGCGAAGCTTTACATCGAGGTAGACAGTATAACTTAGATGTTAGAGTTACGGGTGACGAAAACACTATTTACTATGACTTATGTACTGATGATTGGCGTATTATAAAGATTACAAAGGACGGTTGGGTGATTGCATCACATGACACGCCGATTTTCCGACGATACACACATCAGCGACCTCAAGTAATTCCGAAGAGAGACGGCAACTTAAAACTTTTATTAAAGCATGTGCCGTTGAAGGATGAAAGTGATAAGAAACTCTTTTTGCCGTCTGTTGCGGCGAGTATGATACCGCATACTCCACATATCATTATTGTTTTTTCCGGTGTTCCCGGAAGCCGAAAGACTACCGTAAGTAAGATGATTAAGCGATTGGTCGACCCTTCGGCGTTAAAGGTGCAGAGTCCACCAAACGACCGCCGTGAATTGGCACAACAACTTGCACACCACTATTTATGTGCTTTCGATAATATTTCAGGACTCACGGAGTGGCAGAGTGATATGTTATGCCGTGCGGCAACGGGTGAGGGATTTTCGAAGAGAAAATTGTACACAGATGAGGATGACGTTATTTTCGAGTACAGACGGGCGATTGTGTTGAACGGTATTGGTGGTTTTATTCAGAGACTCGATTTGCTCGATAGATGTATCGTCTTTGAACTTGATAGTGTTAATGAGAGTGAACGGAAAGAGGAACGTGCGGTTTGGTCGGAGTTTGAGCGTGATTTACCGAAGATTTTCGGCGGGCTTTTGAACGTAATATCTGAAGCTATGAGACTGTTACCGGATGTTAGAGAAGACTTGTACGGTAAGGGATTGCCACGGATGGCTGACTTCTGTGTTTGGGGCGAAGCTATTGCGAGGGCGTTAGGATACGCTGAATTCGAGTTTTATAATGCTTATCGAAAGAGACTGAAGTCTCAGAGCCGTGAAGTACTAACGAGCGACATTCTCGCCTACGTTTTGCTTGATTGGCTCGAAAGTCTGAAAGACGATATGGGAAATGTCAGATGGAGAGGAACGGCATCCGAGTTATAT
>QMSF01000253.1 GCA_003649565.1 Thermoprotei archaeon
CCATTAAGCCGTCAACCCTCTTTGAGCACTATGAGGATAAAGTCATCTGTCACGTGTGCAACAGACAGTGTAAAATACCTGAAGGAGAATGGGGGTATTGCGGCACGAGGTTCAACTTTAATGGCACGCTTTATACTGCAACGTATGGCGATTTATCGGCTATTGAAAGCAGACCTATAGAGATAAAGCCCTTCTTCCACTATTGGCCAGGCTCATCCTCGCTAACATTCTCCACTTGGTCATGCAACTTTGACTGTCCCTGGTGTCAAAATCATCATCTTTCAAGAGCAAAACCCGATCCTTGCACAGCAAGTTACATTAACCCGAAAAGCCTTGTTGGAATGGCAATTAGAAACGGTGACCAGGGCTTATGCGTCAGCTTTAATGAGCCAACAATGCTCTTCGAATATTGCTTAGATGTCTTTCCACTAGCTAAAAGCAAAGGTCTTTACTGCTGCTTTGTCTCAAATGGCTTCATGTCTCCTGAAGCGCTTGAAATGCTTGTTAAAGCAGGGTTAGATGGTCTCAAGGTAGATGTTAAAGGAGATGAAGAGGTCTACGAGAAATACATAGGTGTTAAAGGAGCAGACCTGGTATGGAGAAATGTTGAAAAAGCCATAAAAATGGGTCTCCATGTCGAGATAGTCTTTCTTCTGGTCAATGGCGTAAACGACGATGAAAACTGCATATCAAGCGTCATTGAAAATCATTTAAAACACGCTGGTCCCGAAGTACCAATACACTTCACGAGATACTATCCGGCATATAGGTTCAGAAACCCTCCAACATTACTCGAAGTCATAGATAGAGCATACAATATGGCTAAGAAAGCTGGAGTAATGTATCCCTATGTTGGGAATGTACCTGGTCATCCAGGTTATCACACTTACTGTCCAAAATGTGGCAAACCAGTTATAAAGAGGTTTCAATACGGTGTTTATGAGGTTAAGCTAACCGAGGATAAGAAATGCATGTACTGTAAAAACCCTATACCAATAACGGGCTCTGTGCAAACAACAAAGAAAGGCTTCAAGCTCTTCATATAGGTGTTAAAGATTCATGTGGAGGTTTATAGGCTCAATAGAAGTTGAGTGCAAGCTTTGCGGTAAGAAGACCAAGCTTATATCGAAGACTCTAAGCGTATGTGCGGAGTGTATAAAGAATAGGTTTGATGAAGCCCTGCCTTTCATAGAGCGAGCTCATGAGAGCTCTAGAGCACGTTACGGCTTACCCTCTAAGCCTCCGAAGAGCCCTAATGGAGTGAAATGCAACATATGCGCAAATGAGTGCTCAATGGCTGAAGGCGAAATGGGTTATTGCGGTCTGAGAATGAACATAAATGGCAAGCTAGTCTCCAAGGTTTCAGCTAACGAAGCCCTCATGTATGGATACTACGACCCTCATGTAACAAACTGCTGCGCAGCATGGTTCTGTCCAGCTGGCACAGGAGCAGGCTATCCAAAATATGCGGCAAGACCAGGCCCTGAAAAAGGCTATGCAAATTATGCAGTATTCTTCTATGGGTGCAACTTCAATTGCCTTTTCTGTCAAAATGCATCACATAAAATATTATCAGAAGCGTCAAAGGTAACCGTAGATCAATTTGTAAAACATGTTTTGAACAATGAGGATTACACGTGCATTTGCTATTTTGGTGGGTCACCAGAACCCCAGCTTCCATTCGCCATAAACGCTTCAAAGAGAGTTTTAGAGGAAAAGCCCAGCCATAGAGTTATGAGGATATGCTTTGAATGGAATGGATGTGGCAACCGCAAGCTAGTAAGAGAGGCCGCTGAACTTGCTCTAGTCAGTGGAGGCAACATAAAATTCGACTTAAAATGCTTTAGCGAAGAGCTAAGCTATGCCTTAAGCGGTGTCTCAAATAAAGCGGCTTATGAAAACTTCGAGATGATAGCAAGAGACTTCTATAATGAAAGACCCAATCTACCTGTACTTACTGCAACGACATTACTCGTACCAGGCTATGTAACGGCTGATGAAGTCGAAAAAATAGCAGAGTTCATTGCCAGCTTAAACCCAGAAATACCTTACTCTCTCCTAGTATTCCATCCCGATCACTACATGAATGACATGCCTATAACGCCGAGAAAACAAGTAGAAGAATGCTTGAATGCAGCCAAGCGCCATTTAAAGAGGATTCACGTTGGAAATATACATTTGTTAGGCTGGTGGTCTTAGCTATAGAACGGACATCTGATAATGTTTTTCTGAGCTTAGCCCCTTAACATACTCGATGAGCTTATCAAGAGTTACGTAATCCCTACCTTCAAATGCCACATCACTAGCAGCTTCTTGCACTATGTTCTTGACGTCTCTAGGTGTAATCCAATACTCATCTGAGACCTTAATATTCCTGGATTGTATAGTTGCCTCATAAAGGAGCTTCCTATTCTTAATGGAATTCCAAATTTCATCAAACGCTTCAGGCTTCAATCCATCACCGTTCCAAATCTCTGGATCAACAGAGACCTTAGAGAGATAGAAGTCGAAAAGCTTCTTAACGTCCTCCTTACTCCTTGGCGGA
>QMSF01000254.1 GCA_003649565.1 Thermoprotei archaeon
AAAGGTAGTTGTAACAGAGAAGAGAACTGTACAAGGTAGAGAGGATGGTGGAGGGTAAGCGATCAAGGATGGGCGGAAGAGAGAGTTTGAGAAGACTAATCCAAAGACGTGTTCAATACTACTACGATACTCGGGGTGATGATTATGATAAACGATACAGACCAGGGTAGAGACGATGAGCTTGAACTATTGGTCCGAGGGGAGGAGGAGAGGGATAACGAGCATTACTTTTGGGGGGAATAACAGGGAAAAAAGAATGCTGACTAAGAAGATCGACGATATTTTCTGTCCAGTAGGCGCAGTCACCATAGAATCGCAAGAAAGGTCTTAAGAGTGCAGAAGGAAGTTTCTGCCATAACAAACCGAAGACTTTACTATCGTGAGTGTTACTAGCAGAATGTGCTAGAGAGACTATAGCTCTGGAGGGTAAACCAACTATAAGGTGTATCTTCCAGAAAAGTTTAGAGGTTTTCTTTAGTGCTCCCCTTGACCACTTGAGAAAACGCCAAACAGAAGCTTGACGGATTTTAAACCCTGAACTATCCACAGCCATAGCTTTCAACCCTTTTTTTCTCACTATCTCTCCCCCTAAATCTATTATCCACTGCTTTAAGATTTTACTTTCTGTCGCTCTCCACACTGCATGAAAAGTAGATTTAGAAGGAATCTTCTTCATCCACCCCTCTTCTATCAAGAAATCGCATAAAGACAATTTTTCTTCTAACCTCCTCCAGGCTATTCCTTCTATTCTCGCAATAATTGCTATGGCTAATATCACCCATCTCTCTGCTATTCTTTTTCTCCCTCTCTTATTTTCTCTCGTTTCCTCTTTCACCAGTTTCTTAAGGAAAGGTTCATTAATGACTATGAATTCTCTTACTTTGTGGGAGTCTAAAATCTGGAAATAATTCATACTTCCGACATAAACCCCCACATTAATAAAAAATAATTTTTGGACATGCTTTATTATGCTTAAAAATTTTTAATTGCAAAAACAAAGGGTAAAAATGGTGGAAGAAAAATATGAGTTCATTCAGATACTCATCTATTTGAGAAATAAGATGAAATGTCAAGAAGATGCAAAGATAATTCAGGATATGATTATAGACCTATTAGACTTGAATCAACAAAGGATAAAAGAAAATTAGGTCTATTTTAGAACTCAGAAAAAGAAAAGGCTGAGATGAAAATCAACGTGAAAGTTTTTCTATAATTGGACTTAATTTTGTTTTTGAAACATTGTCAAGTGTATTTAACAGTATCATCCGTAATGAACGAAACACAGGCGAACTTCTATATTGCAAAAGAAGTTCAATTATTTTAGCATATTTGCTGTTTCAAGCTCTTTCCATATTAGTTCTAGATGCTGCGATATATCATTTAACATATCATGTATTATATCCAGTCCTTCTGACATACTACATCTCCTTATTGTGTATTTTTGAGATTTATTTAATTAAAGAATTCTTTAGTATATAATCTTTACTTATTTGTTTGAGCGGTGGTGTCTAGTTTCTCCCGACAAAAATATTAGTGGGGATTCTAATGTGAAAACATGAACATCATAACTCTGTACTCCCTTTTTAAAGGGAGCAGAATCCCCAAGAAAATAATAATAAGAGCTATTTATGAATATATCGGCTCAAAGAATGAATGGGTTGAGGACTGTAGTATGGAAAAACGGACTAACACACCAGGCACTATGGTACTGGGTTAGGAAATTCAGGTTATTCAAAGAGAGATTACATAAGATTATAGCAGAGAGAGGGGGAATACCAGAGGTTATAGTGGTAGATGAGACAAAACTAAAGACTTCACAAGGAATATTGTATCTGTGGTTCGCATTAGATCCTAATAATAAAACATTGTTAGGCTTCAGCATCACTAAAGGTCGTAGTGCCCTCGAGTGCTTACTAACTTTTCGTTATTGGTTCCGCTGTTGGGTCTCCAAACCACGTGTCGTCGTCACTGATGCTGGTCCCTGGTATTCTATCCTATCTCGTCTCGGGCTTAATCATCTTGTTGTTAGTGGTAACATACAGTCATATATTGAGCGTTTTAATGCCAGTCTTAAGAGCTATCGTTGGTTTCACTCTGTTCTCCACTGTACCTGTTCTATTCTAGCTATTTATGGGCTCCGATCATCTCTCTGGTTTTCTTACTCTCTTTATGCTTTATTATAACTTCATTCGCCCCCACTAGAGCATTGGGCACCCAGCCCTTAATTCATTTTTGCCTAGGAGGTGGTATAAAAACTAGACACTACTTTGTTTGAGCATACGCTTCAACTATTAAATGCTGAACATACGTAATCAAAGAAAAATTGGGAGTAGAATAGATGCAACTGTTATTGAACCAATAAAAAATCCAATTAAAGATATCCACGCCTCCCTCTTAGTTACTGGAAGAGTAACAAAATCAAAGATGGTTATTTGAGCTTCAGCTATGCTAACCCCTTTCTTTTTCTTAAATCGTTGTTCCATTAAAAACAACTTATCAAGTAAAAGATCTAATTCTCTAGCATTTTTCAAAGATGTAAGA
>QMSF01000255.1 GCA_003649565.1 Thermoprotei archaeon
TAATAATGCATAGCTCAATGGATCTTTAACTCTTGAGCATGAAATTATCTCCTCGGCTTTTCTTCTTCCTAAGCCTAACCCTAAGTAGTAGAGGAAGGCTTTGCCTGCCGCCTTGAACGTTTCATGAGCTGTTTCGATTATGCCGTTAATGTCGTCTAGGGTAAAGGCTACGAGATTAGCTGCTCCAACGGTTAAGGGCACGTCTATTGCTTCAAGCCCTAGGGGCTTTATCTCTTCAGCTATTATCTTTAGGAAGTCATCTAACGATACCTTGGCCTGCGAGAAATCCAAGAACATTGTTGCTGTTGCTAGATCACTTTCACTTCTCCTAGTTAATATCATTGAGATTATTTTTACATCATATTTCTTTAGCTTATCAGCACAATCGGCAAACTCTTGTGGGGACATACAGCTTCTAATGGTTAGAGCTATTATCCCTGGAATTACCTTTGAAAGCGCCATGGAGTAAGTCTTGGATAAAAATGAGCCCTCACGGGACGTCATACCCTTACCATCCTAAAATTATTGTCAAATAATTATCAGTAATGCTTCGTTATATCTGAAAGCCTGAGGTAGGGAATACCTACTTATATTTAATGCGAGTTTTAATTGTTGAAGAGCGTGATTTAATGATCATAACTCCTCAAGAGGAGCTGGAAAAAGTGTTTAACGTTAGGGCTAGGCATGTAACTTGTCTTGGTCATTTATTAATGGCTGCACCGCATCCAGTGGTCATATGCATAGGATCCATTGTTGCCGGTATTGGCTGGATTTTATCTAGAGCTAGGCTTAGGCTTGTTGTTGGAGCTCTTTTAATCATCTATGGCTTTCTGCTCAGTATTATGATTGTATGGCTTAGCTCTATGGGTTTTGGTGAGGTTGCAAAATGGTTCTTTAACTACAATATTTTGGGTAGTGAAGTTGCTGTGTTTAGCTCTATAACTTTCGTGGTTGGAGTTACGGCTTATGGCATGCTAATTGTCTCATTCTTCGAGCTGGGCAAGAAATATGACATAACGCTTTTTAGATGTGCAGCGACGGCGCTTGCCTTCACCATAATAATGCTATTCTTCACGGCGACGATATTGGTGGTAGCCATAGGAAGTAGAGGAATTTTCAGTGTTTCGAATATCGAAACCTTACTTACTACATTTGAGCTTTCAGTTATATCGCTGATAGCCATAAACTTTATCGGAAATCTCCTTGCTGGATTGGGGTTTCTCAGCAAGAGGAGCTAACTTTATCATTATCATCGGAGAATATTGTTTTCGGTGGTTCAGCATGCCTGTGAAGATTAAATGGCTTGGGCATGCAGCCTTCTTATTAACCTTTAAGGGAAAACGCTTGCTCATAGATCCATGGATTTCGGATAACCCCCTGTGTCCGATTAAGCTTAGTGATTTAGAGCCCATAGACTTCATAATTGTGACGCATGATCACTATGATCATTTCGGTGACTCTGAGGAAATAGCGAAGAGATTCAAGTCCATGGTCATAGGGATCCCAGAGCTCGTTGGAAGCCTTGAAGAGCGAGGAATTCGAGGGTTATCTTTGAACATGGGGTCTCTCGTCGATGTTGATGGAGCGTTTAAGGTGGCATTAGTCCCGGCAACTCATACTTGTAGTGCTGGTCAGCCTGTTGGGGCTATCTTGGACTTTGATGGCTTGAGGATTTACCATATGGGCGATACGGGCTATACAGCTGAGTTTCAAGCTATTAAAGATGCCTTCAACCCTGAAGTAGTGTTAATACCGATAGGAGGCCATTACACCATGGGTCCAAGGGAGGCTGCGCTCGCTTTAAGAGTTCTAAGGCCCAAAATAGCCATACCAATGCACTATGCCACATTCCCCGTTCTAGTTAAGGATACTGGAGATTTCGTAAAAGAAGCTAGTGTCATAGCCCCAGACGTTAAGATAGTAGTGTTGAAGCCTGGAGAAGAGCTTGAGATCTAAATTTCATATTTTCTTTAACACACTTTTTACAAGCTTACTTGCAAAGCTAAATGCATGGACTATTGGGCTTGACTCTGATCCAGCTATTTGGGTAGCACCTTTAATTAACGCCTTTCTAACGTCTTCTATCGTAGACCCATTTATTATCGTTACCGCCTTGCCTATCTCGAATGCTACATGAGCATCACTTCCAGCGGTCATCGTCTTGCCTAGCCTTGATGCTAAGGCATAAGCTTTCAAGTTTGCAGGTCTATCAGTCCTAGCATTGAGTGCCTCGATGGCGTGAACTCTCTTGGCTACATCTTCAATCATTACGTGTTTTCGATATGGATGCGCTAATATCGTTAAGGCATCTATGCTTTTAGCATGGTCCAAGACCTCGTTAAACGACCTAGTTTTAACTTCCTCCTCTACGAAGAGTAAAATGACGTCACCTATGTTCGTCTTAAGCTCAACTCCGGGTATTGCTATGAAGCCTTGAAGACCCCTTGCTTCACGAACAAGCTCAAGTCCTCCCTTCACCGTATCATGATCAGTAACAGCTATGCAGTTAAGTCCCTTCCTTAAAGCTGCTCTAATAA
>QMSF01000256.1 GCA_003649565.1 Thermoprotei archaeon
ACTTGCTACTGCAGCTACGGCTCTATCGGATTTTCTGAAAATTCTCTCGACGACATACCTTCCAGGAGTGCCTAGTAAAGCCACTAAGCTATACAGCTCTTCAGGACAGCTTAGGTCCACAACTTTACCTTCTACAACATCCATTACTCTAAATATGAAGCCTTCGTGCATGCTAGGGTCTATTACTAGGCCAGCAGTATTGTCTGGTGAGGCAAATATTTTATATAATGGGAAGTTCCATGCTCCGGGCTCTGTCTTATCTGCAGCAAAAACCACAATTGGCTCGCTTGGTCTTTCAACAATCTCCATCTCGGCGACTCCTGGCCCCATGCCTTTGACGTTGCCTGAAAACGTTTCAACGAGGAGATCTTGGCCTGCAGCATAGAGCTTTAAGGGCCTTGATACTTTCTCTGTGACCTCTTTGAAAGTGTTCCATGCTAGGCCATGGATATCTGGATTTCCTTCTCCCTTAGTGTGCGTCATTAGTAGTTCTAGGTCATCACCACAGTTAAAGACGTAGTAGTCTATTATGAGGCCGTTCTTTTTCGCTTCTTCTAGTCTTTTTCTTGCCGCTTCAAGTTGTTTTGGGTGAACCACATGATGACCACAAAGTGAGCCCACATCGGCCTTTATCAAGCTAATCGTTATTTTTTCTGGCATTACTTCTCACCCAAGCATAAAAAGCTATGAAATTTAGGTCGTATAAATGTTTGTTAAGACAAACTTTGATCTTTTTACTCCTTCTCTTCCTTCTCTGGTATGTAGTAATATTCTCCCAAGCTTTTCTGTTTTCTGTGTAAATATGAATCTGGCTTGTTTATTCGCACTCTTCCACTATGAAGATCTCTTCTAAAAGTCACATCAAGATCCCTTAAGAAATTGTTAAAGCCTGTTCTTAAGTCCATAGGACTTGAAGCCATGCCATGTTTGCCTGGCTCACCACTAAACACCATGATTGAGTCAGCTATTGCATCCATAACTAAGAGATCATTTTCAACCTCTAAAGCCGCTGCTTTCCTCTCTTCTACTATTCTCCTGACAAGTTTTGCCATGACGAGTCGTTGCTCAACGTCAAGATAAGCTGATGGTTCATCTAATAAATATAGATCAGCTTCTTTAGCTAATGCACACGCTATACTAACTCGTTGAAGCTCACCACCACTTAGAGAAGTTAATTTTCGATCATAGAGAGGTTCTAGCATGAAAGGATAGGCAACTTCACTTTTAAACCACGAGGTTGACATTATATTCTTCAAGTTTCTAAATAGGTATTCGTAGACCGTTTCATCGCTTTCAGGTGCCAAGTATTGTGGCTTATAACTTAACCTTATTTCCTTACCCTCAGCCTTTTGCTCATTCGATAACTTATGGACTAATGCCTTGACAAATGTTGTTTTGCCTATACCATTAGGCCCCAGTATTCCTATGACCTCTCCCTCATGTATTGTTCCTTGATTGACATCTAATGTAAATGTGCCTACCTCAACTTTAAACGAGGACCATGAATATAGTTCATTAACAACAGAGGACTCTCTTGGTCTTGGCTTAACCCTAAACCTTATTGGCTCATCTCTAAACCTTATGTTCTCGCTTGGTATATAACCATCAAGATAAATGTTTATGCCTACACGAACACCATAAGGTTGAGATGTAATTCCATAAGCTCCAGGTTTACCATACATTATGCAAACTTTATCTGATACATAATCTAAAATAGCGAGATCGTGCTCAGCCACTACTACTGCCTTACCTTCTTGAGCTAAAGATCTTATGACCTTAGAGACCTTAAGCCTTTGCATGACGTCAAGGTAACTGGCTGGCTCATCAAAAATATAGACGTTAGCTTCACGGCAATAAGCAGCTATTATGGCTAATCGCTGAAGCTCGCCGCCGCTTAAAGCTGTCAACTCCCTGTCGATTAAATCTATGAGATCCAGCTCTTTAGCGAGATCTCTCCATAACCCTCTTTCATCTATTTTACTTAAAACCTCTCCTACCGTGCCCTTAACGTATTTGGGTATTTTGTCTACATATTGAATTTTGTGCACTACACGAGTTTTCCCAGAGTATAGGTCTTTGAAGTAAGGTTGAAGTTCCGTGCCTGCAAAGAACCGTATTACATCATCTTTAGATGGCTGAGAGTCTATGACTCCGAGATTAGGTATAAGCTCTCCCGCTAAAATTCGGAGTATCGTGGTTTTTCCTGTACCATTAGGTCCTATCAAGCCTAAGATTTGTCCCTTTCTTGGAGGTGGAAGTCTATATAGTCTAAAACCATTCATGCCATATTGATGTACGCATTCACGCTCTAGTTCTTCAGGTAGGTTTACTATAGTTATGGCGGAGAAGGGACATTTCTTTACGCATATGCCGCAACCCACGCATAAATTCTCTTTTATTATCGGTCTTTCGGACTCTTCTTCAAATTCTATGACTTGAACTTTGTTTTTTATGAGGGGGCAAAAACGGAAACATTCTTTATTACAATCTCTTGGTTTACAAAGGTCTTTATCAATGACAGCTATGCGGGGCAT
>QMSF01000257.1 GCA_003649565.1 Thermoprotei archaeon
GCTGAGCTAGTAAATACTACTCGCGCTCTTACACGCGTTTAACCCCTCTACATGCATGTTTTTTGCTGATAACTTCACAGGTTCGATAAGCTTTATTTATACATCTCATTAAAGTGCTAAAGGGGTTGGAGGCAAATAGAGCACTTAACCCACGTGTTTGGGGGGAAGGGGGAGGCCTAGGTAATGGTAAAAATACAGTTCAGTATTCCTATGACTAACGTCTTCCAGCTCTTAGACTCTGACCTCTGCTCTTTTTGCGGTGCTTGTTTAGCTGCATGCCGCTTTGACGCCTTGCACTGTGATTGCCGTAGCTTACTCAATATAGTTAAGGAGACGAATCAATGCCTTGAATGCTCCATATGTCTCTATGTGTGTCCACAAACAACGTTATGGGTAAAGAAGGAGCTCTATGAGGACGGTGTTCATCCAATTGATACATATCAGGCTAGAAGCAGAATTGAGGATGTGCTAGCTGTAGCTCAAGATGGAGGCGTAGTTTCAACACTCGCAATAGTCGCGCTTCAAGAGAAGCTTGTTGACGCTGTGATATTGGCTGGAACTGGAGAAAAGTGGTCTCCACAACCAACAATTGCTAGAAGCCCTGAAGACGTCTTAAGATGCGCTAAGTCAAAGTACTTCTACATACCGTCACTCGTAGGATTAAAAGAGATAGACAAGTTTGATAAGGTAATGGTTGTAGGGTTGCCATGTCAGCTCAGAGCCCTATGGAAAATGATGTCGCTGGATAGCGAAATTGCCAAGAGAATCGCTTATAGAATCGGACTATTCTGTGGTCATAACGTCAGTTATACAGCCATGATTGAAAAGCTACTGCCCAAAGTCGGCATTGACATTGACGGGCTTGCTAAAATGAACATCAAGGGCAAAGTCTTATTCTACGATAAGAACGGTAATTCATACGAGCTGCCTTTATCAGAGTTTGAGGAGCTTTCAAGACCATCATGTCAACAATGCCCAGAGTTCATATCGAGATATGCCGATATAAATGTCGGGTCGATAGGCTCTCCTGATGGCTGGAACACTGTCTTAATCATGAGTAAGGCTGGAGACGATCTATTCCGAATAGCTAGAGCAGCAAGGACACTAGAAGTTAAGAAGCCAAGTGAAAGCGATTTAAAGAGAGTCTTTAACATGGAGAGGAGGAAACGAGAAAAAGCTGGAAAGTTCTTCAAGGAGTTCTATGGAGTTGAGGTTGGAACGCCATTTCTAGATTATGGCACATGGAGCATACTATCTAAAGCATAGAGAGATAAAGCTTAAACAACAATAAACATGGAATGCGCTCTTACTCGAGGGACTCCAATCTTAAGCTCGTCGATTACTAAGGGATCTCATGTTATTGGCATGGATGACCTTACCTACTCTTTAGAGCTTCGCATAGAAGATTTGCCAGCTCAATAGGGGTTAATCCGATTATTTCAGCTTGCCGCTCGGTGAAGACCTCTCTGACAATTTTATGAATCTCGTTTTCATCGAGAGGCGACCACTTCAACCTTGATTCTAAGTCTAGGATGATGCGCTGTGGTTGAGCGAAGAAGTCACCTGTTATCATGATGCTCTCTATGGCTTTTCCATGGAGCTTATAATATATTCTGAAGAGCCCTCCTTTAGTCTTCTTAACGTATATGCCAGTGTATACTCTTGTGTCGACTGATCTTTCATCGTAAATCCATTCTTTGCTTCTATAGATTTTGATTGTTTCTTCGAGATCCTTAAGCTCGTGATCCGCTGGATCTCCTTCTTCGAGTTCCACATCGAACTCCTCTTCAAAGGCTTTTTTAAATAGTCTTGTTAGCTCATTTATGTCAGGTTTATAGCCTAATTCTCTTTTGACCGTGGTTATCCTTTCTTCGACTGTCTTTACTGCTTTGTCGCTTAGCTTTTCAGCTGATATCCTCAGTACTTCAAGCATTGATCTTACATCAAGGTCTAGAAGGATTGTTCCACATATGAGAATGCCGTTTTCCTCTGTGTAGAGTCCCATGCCTGATATCTTTCTACCGTGAACTTCAATGTCGTTTTTCGGCCTAAAATTAGCGTTTAGCCCTAAGTATCGTAATAGCCTTAGTATGGGCTTGCTGTATTGTCTATATATGTCCTCTATGCTTAGCCTTCTTGCCATATCCTGAGGAATCCATATTTCCCAGCCAGGAGAGTCAATGTTCATTATTATTGCTCCACCGCCTGAACAGCGCCTATTTACGTGATAGCCTTTGCTTAATGCCGATTCTATGTCCACTTCATCCATTAGGCATTGATGGCGACCTATTAGCACAGCTGGTGGATCAAAGATATTTAGCCTTACCGTTGGTGGACTTTGTCCTCTACCAACACTTCTAGTCAATACTTCCTCTGTTGCTAGAATGAAGTCAGCAGGCGCTTTGTGGTATAGAAAGCGCCACTTCACTTCTTAACCCTCCAAGGTATTTCAAGAGGGATTTCAAGTCATTTTTAGGTGTAATATATCTTCTAAGCTGCCTCTTTATCATCGCTATGTCTCTTCTTGA
>QMSF01000258.1 GCA_003649565.1 Thermoprotei archaeon
GAATGATGTAGCAACGAGATTTTATCATAGAAAACTCTTAGCCCCTGTGGATTCAGGCTCTTAAGTTCATGGCCAATTAGGTTCTTTAACACGTACCATGTCATACCGCAAGGAGCTGATACATGAATCTTGGCCTTTCTTATGGTTAGAGCTACTCCACTTTTAACCACATGTAATGACACTACTGGTCTTCCAATTCTAAAGGTTTTAACAAAGGTGTTAAGCAATTTGCTCTTAGGAATTAATGAGCATGAAGGCTTGGGTGCCTCAACCTCAATGCCATGCTCATTACATGCATCAGCAACTTGCTTAAAGACTCCTAATGGCATGTCGTCGGGGTGATCCCTTAAGACTATGAGTGCCCTGACGTCAAATTTCCTCAGTAATTCCGGTAATCCCAGATAGAGATCATTGTGAAGACCTGAAGCGACGACAACGTCGACCTTGGGGATTGATTGTGGCAGATAATCCCATGGATTATCTATGACTAATGGTAGTTGATCTGCTTGCGGAGCTTCAAAAACGAAGGCTATATTGCTTGAGAAATCGAATTTACCGTATTTACATTTATAATCGATACAGGAATGGCCGCAGGCACCGCAATGGCCATAAGAGTTCACAAGGTGATCTATAACTCTAGCTCCGAAATCCCCTGAACATATGAAGGCTATACTTATGTCCGATTGCTTAAGTGGCTTTTCGGCTTGTAAACCTACGTCTAATCCTTCAAGCTTTAGCATAGCTTCTTCATAATCCCTAATTCTCGTTAGCTCTTTCTTGAGATCAATGCCCATCGTCATGCCGAGGATTCCTCACCCATGAAACATATACTTTACGCAAAATTCTCGTATGAGAAATTATTTACTCATTAACATTACATAGGGTTAGCAACTGATTATGCCTCTTAGCTATAATGGACATGTCGTCGATAACAGCTTCTAATGCTAAACTCAAAGCTTTGTACTCCTCTTTGGATGTGCTTTCAAAAATTGCTTTTAAGACTTTAAGTCCAGATATTGCAATCTCTATCTTCTGCGTAATTTCTCTTAAACGTGAAGCGATATCTCTTAACGTAATATCCTCCTTTTCTGTCAGCTCACCTACAATGGACTTGAAGTCTCTTAAAGCCTCCAATCCCATTTCTCCTATGCAATATTCAAGTTCATTAGGTTTTTCAAAGGGATTTACGCCAGCAAGCTTAAGAGCTTCACTTAAATTATTGACGATATTACGTAGTCTATTAGAAGCTAATATTATATGGAGCTTGAGGAGACCCTTTGCTCTTGGTATTAAACTGCTTAGGGAATTACTCATATCGAGAACTATGAATCTAAAGGCTTTAAGCCATTGCAATACAAGCTGTGCTCCGGGATATTCGGCCACAGCCTTCTCCTCCATTGAGCAACTTTAAAAGTTTATTGTGGAAATGATTCTGGAAAACAAGTATATGAAGATTTGCTTTATAAAAATCTCTAGCACTTAACTCATTGAGAAAAGTCAATCTTTAACGAGGGTTATGAGGGCGACTTCTGGTGGGCACATGAACCTGATGGGCAGCATGCTACAGCCCAGACCTCTATTTACGTACATCACAGTTCCATTCTCCGTGAATATTCCAGCAACATATTTTCTCGAGCCTGGTGGTAATGGGACAAATAGAGGGCCTAATAATGGGATATTCGCTTGTCCTCCATGAGTATGACCAGTAAGTATGAGATCTACTTTTCCACGAGCTTCCTTAATTATTTGGGGTGAATGGGCAAGCAGTATCTTAAAAGCATTTACTGGAATTCCTGATAATGCTTGGGTTAAATCGTGATGCCATGTATAGGGATCATCAACTCCGGCTACGTATATACTGTCTTCTCCTCGCATTATCATTGTCGAGTTGTTGATTAAGATTATTGCTCCGAGCTCCTTAAGCTGGTCAATAAGCTTAGTTATGTTGGCCTCGCTCCAATAATCCCAGTTGCCCAAGACTATAATCGTTGGTGCTATAGAGGTTAAATGCGCTATGAACTTCAATGCATAAGTTATTCCATTAATGTCACATATGATGTCGCCGGTAAACACTATGATGTCTGGTTTAAAGTCATTTATTATTTGTATGGCGATGTCATCTCTAATAGGTAAATGCCACATCCCAAAATGAGTATCCGTTATATGAGCTATCTTGAAGCCATCAAAGGCACTCGGCAAATCACTGAACTTCAAAGTCAGAACCGTTCTTATAATTATGAGGTTTGGCTCTATGAGAAAGGAATAAACTATGAGGCATATCAATATGACGCCTACTATCACCAGCAGACCGCGTTTGCTTTTTATTTTAGTCAACTTAGCGACCCTCTAGGTAGCTTATTAGCTTATAGGCTTGTGATCCGTCAAAGCAATACTTTACTTCTTGGTAATTCAACATGAAGTTTGAAACCTCCTTCTTGACATCTGATGGATCCTTTCCTCTTTATAGCTCATATTCCATTTTTTTAGCTATGAGGTTCGTCTCCATTTTCTTCATGCCTA
>QMSF01000259.1 GCA_003649565.1 Thermoprotei archaeon
ATCTACCGCCGACTGTTATCAAGGCTTTAAGTGCAGTGGAAAGGCTAGAAGGACAATGCCCCATGTTCATAGATGCTCGGCTTTCTTCATAGCTTTATGCAGAGCTAGGACTTAGCAAATAATGTTTAAGCTTCTGGAGTATAATAGATGACTTAGTGATGAGAGAACCCGATAGGCTGAATAAGTGATGAGCCCGACCACTGCTGATATGCTATTTCCCTTCTATGAACCCTTCAATAAGCCTCTTGTATTCCTCCAGTAAATCATGAGCTTTATCTTTGCTTGTTGCCTCACATAGAATTCTTATTTTCGGCTCGGTCTGTGAGGGCCTTATTAGAACCCACCTATCTTTAAGCCATATCTTAACGCCATCAGTTAAGTCTACGTCCATATCCTTAACCTCGTTAATTAACCTAGTCATAACTGTTTCGTACCTCGAAGGACTACATGGAATAGCATCTCTAGCCTGGTAGTATTTTGGTAAGCTCTTCACGATATCTGACATCTTGCATTCGCGTAAAGCTAAG
The DNA here is from genome assembly GCA_003649565.1 of Thermoprotei archaeon. Next base: position 528 of record QMSF01000259.1, read on the forward strand.
GCTTCAACTATAAGTGCAGCGCCGAAGACCCCATCTCTAGCTAAATTAAAGAATGCTGGGATTATACCTCCACTACTGCCTTCACCGCCTATGGGTGCTTTATGCTCTATAATGGCTCTTACGACTTTAGCCTCACCAACGGGACTCCAGTATACCTTGACGCCCATCTGCTCGGCTATCCACTTGAAAATCATTGATGATGCTACATTAACAACTAAAGGTCCCTTACGACTACTTAAGACGTGGAGGGAGGCTATGGCCAATCCATAATCTTCGGCTAACACCTCACCCTCATCAGTTACGCAAACAAGCCTATCAGCATCTGCATCATGTGCAAATCCGACATCAGCATTATAGGCCTTAACAGCCATGCTCAACTCCTTCAGCGCATCAGGAGTAGGCTCAATTCTCCTCGAGAAAATACCAGGAGCAGAGTTTATCGTTATAACCCTACATCCAAGCCTTCTTAAAAGCATGGGAGTAGCCTTGAAACCAGCACCTCCACCCGGATCAATAACGACTTTTAAATTGCATTTGCTTATTGCCTTAACATTAAGATGCCTCAAAGCCGCATCAATATATTGATTAAGAGGATCGAAAGCCAAAGACCTTCCAAGTCTAGAGACACTGTTCTTCTCACAAGCCCCACCATAAACAGCGCTTCTCAATTTATTGATGTCGCTATCATCAAGTAGGAGTCCTCCTATAGATGCAAACTTAAGCGCATTCCACTCAGGAGGGTTATGAGATGCTGTAATGATTATCGCGCCGTCTACCCTCATTTTTCTGCAAGCCCATAAAATTATTGGTGTAGGCTGCACACCAGCCATATAGACTTTACAACTGCTCTCGATGAGTGAAGACACTACAGCATGTTCAAGGGGTTCACCGCTTGGTCTCGTGTCCCTTCCAACAATAACACTCCTCACATTCCACTCTCTAACAAAAACTTTCGTTAATCGGCAAACCAAGTCCACGGTTAGACTATCTCCGTAAATCCCCCTAATTCCCGATGCTGTAAACATGAGAGTCAACTATGACATCCCCTTTAGCGTATAAGCTATAAAGAGAAGCTCTCATTTAAGCTTGGTAGGTTAGTGGCTTTATGAGAGAGAATCTAGATTTTCTAGAGTATTTCCCGTATCCCAGTTTGAGACCTCACCAAGATAAGGCCATAATTTTTTCATGTGAGATCTTCAAGGAGGGATTAATAGGCTTACTATCATCACCTTGTGGAACCGGAAAATCCATCTCGATATTAACAGGCTACTTGGCCGCTGGAGGACCATCAATAGGAAGGCTCTTGATATTAACTAGGACTAAGAATCAAAGTGATGTATATTGTAGAGAGCTTCAAGTACTAAGGGATAAATGCGGCGTACGAATGATAACCTCAATTTTCATTAATAGGCAAGATTTATGTCCTTTAGCTAAAACGAGGAATATCAAAACATCATATCGCGATTTCTTAATGCTCTGCAGAGCGTTACGTAAAGGTCTGGGAGGAGAAATCTGCGAGTATTACGCCAACACTTTATCTAAATGGTATCCAACAAGACGGGCAAAGAGAGTTGTAGATCAACTTGCTGAGTTAGGAGTCTCAACACCTGAATTTGTATACGAAATTGCCGTTAACGAAGAGCTATGTCCATATGAAGTCACGAAGCTCTTATCTTATAGAGCCCACGTGATCATCGGGAGCTACAACTACGCGCTCATGGACCCAGTTCGAGAGAGCATATTGGGTAAAATGGGGCTTGACGTGGAGGATGTAAACTGCGTATTCGATGAAGCGCACTCGCTTCCTCTCTATGCTGCTGAGCTTCTCTCGGATGAGCTTTCATTGACAACGGTTCAAAGAGCTATAAAGGAAGCCGATGAATTTAAAGTCGATGACTTAGGGTTATTGCATTCACTTGAAGACTTCATGTCGCGCATGGAGGTCGACTTCGTTAAAGCCAAGACCTTAAATGAAGAGAAAATAATAGAT
>QMSF01000260.1 GCA_003649565.1 Thermoprotei archaeon
ACTTTACGCCATTCAATTTCTAGTTTTTCTCCTTCATCATCTGTTAAACTAAATGTCTCATATTTACCCATTTTCTCTGCTAAAGCTTGAGCAAGCAAGTGGTAGCATAGAACTCTCTTTCTTCTTGAGATTACGTTTATGTAGAAGTCATCACATGAACAATACAATTTAGGAATGACCCAGTAATCTCTTCTCTTGCCAACGACTATCCAAATGACTCTACCACTGGGTTTTAATACATACTTTTTTACTCTACCCTCGTTTACCGCTTCGAATGCCTTTTTTATACGGTTTAACGTCACTTCTTCAAGTGAAATACCGAGTTCACGCAGTACTTGCATGTTATAAACCTATTTCCATATATCAATACTATGTTAGATAAAGGTTCGCAATGATAATGTTAAAGGAGGAAGAAAAAGTCAATGGCCAAAGTGAAGTTTATAACTGGTATGCCAGCATCATTGGTGACCACCAATCAAGATAGGAAAATCCTAACGATATCGGATCTTCATATAGGTCTAGAATATGAGCTTGAAAGTCTTGGGTTTAGACTACCTTCGCAAACACATCAGATGACGAGAACTCTATTGGAACTACTATCAGCTACTAAACCTGAAGTTTTAGTGATTCTAGGAGACATTAAGCATAAAATTAAGGGGTTTAGTGGAAAAATTAAGCGCGAAGTCAAGAGTTTCATGGAGGCCATAGCCGAGAAGAGCAAAGAAACTATAGTCATAATGGGTAATCACGATGGATCTTTAAGAAAACTTGAGTGTAAAGGAGTAATGTTGTATCATTCTTCAGGAGTTTCAATAGATGATGTATCTTTTATTCATGGCAATGCCTGGCCGCATCCATCTCTATTCACCAGCAATATTCTCATAATGGGGCATCTACACCCCACATTGCCTAAGCAGTTAGGAGGCCACAAAGTATGGGTGATTTACTATATAGGTAAAAGGCTTAAAGAAAGAATTTGCAAATTATTTAAGATCAATGCTAATCTCAAGAAGCTAATAGTCCATCCAGCTTACAACAACTACTTAGGCCCTGGAGGTTTAAATGAAAAGTCATTTCGAAGATTGAGCCCGCTCTTTAGAAGGCTCATAAACCCTATGAGGGGATATGTCTATAGCTTAGATGGCACTCTTATTGGTAGGTTCTCTTCAGTGAGCTCCGGAATTGAGTACCCCTCTTTTTGAAGTATGCTTCTGGCAACTATAACTCCCGATGCTGATGCTTGAATTAGCCCCCTTGTTATCCCTGCGCCATCACCTGCTGCATACAAGTTTTCGACCTTGGTTTCAAGATTCTTCGTCAGTTCAAGTCTTGAAGAGTAGAACTTCACTTCAACGCCATATAGTAATGTGTATCTTGAGTAGACGCCTGGAGTTATTTTATCCATTGCTTGGAGCATTTCAAGTATATTTGTGAGGTATCTATATGGAAGGACGAAGCTGAGATCACCGGGTGTGGCTGATTTAAGTGTTGGTTCAACAATATTCCTTTTTATCCTCTCCGGGGTTGATCTTCTGCCTTCTTCAAGGTCGCCAAGCCTTTGAACTATGATGCCTCCACTCAGTAGGTTTGCCAGATAGGCTATGTACTTACCGTAAGCTATGGGTTCTTTGAAGGGCTCTGTAAATGACGTGCTAACTAGGACCGCAAAGTTTGTGTTCCCAGTTTTCTTATTTAAGAAGCTATGTCCATTAACTGTCACAACGCCATCATAGGATTCCGTTATTACTTCACCATAAGGATTAAAGCAGAATGTTCTAACTTGGTCATCAAAGCTCTTCGAGTAATAAAGTAACTTAGGTTCATATAGATGTTTTGTTAAGGGCTCCATGACTGATGCAGGTACCTCAACTCTAACTCCTATGTCAACTGGGTTATTGTAGGTCTTGAAATTTAATTCTGATGTAACTTTCTTTAACCATTCAGCTCCACTTCTACCAGGAGCCAATACGACATATTTAGCGCTAATTCTTGTTCCATCAACTAATTCTACACCAGTCACTACAGAGCCGTCAACGAGCACTTTATGGGCCATTTTCTCAGTCAGTATCTTTGCTCGTTGAGAAAGGTAATCCCTCATTGCCTTGATGACCTCAAAGCATTTTTCCGTGCCTAAATGCCTAATCTTCACAGGAATGAGCTTCAACCCTGCTAGTTGCGCGCGTCTTTGTAGACGCTCTATTACATCCGTGTCAGTGCCGAATAGGGTCTTTGGTGCCCCAAATGCGAGATATATCTTATCAACATACTCTGTCAGCTTAATTAGCTCCTCTCTTCCAATATACTCTTCAAGCCATCCACCCACATCAGCTGACAACGTCAGTTTCCCATCGCTAAAGGCCCCTGCCCCTCCCCATCCACATAGCATTGCACAAGGACTACAATTAGCGCAATCATAACCCATTCTTGAAAAGCAACGACGCTTTTCTAAGTCTGGTCCTCTATCAATCATGACTATACTGAGATTGCTTCTTTGAGCTAGTTCAAGTGCTGTAAAG
>QMSF01000261.1 GCA_003649565.1 Thermoprotei archaeon
AAGCCCAGAAAATAACTAAAAAGCTTAAGAAATAATGGTAAACTCACAATGCAATAGCCTTCTTCTAACAAGGATATTGTCAATAAGTAGATGGCCATCAAATACCTTTAAGGAACATTATGATGCGGGGGGTGGGATTTGAACCCACGCAGGCCTTCGCCACGGGACTCGAGCGACCAACAATTCAGTTGGTCGTGCCTCAGTCCCGCGCCTTTGACCTGACTCGGCCACCCCCGCCTGCTAGTGGTGATTTGTGAGGTGTATTATATTGGTTTCGTGTTGTGCTTTTCTAAACTCCATGGTTTTGCTCTTGTTCATGAAACACTTAGGGCTATGAAGTAATGGTTTTCTCTATAAAATTTGTCTTTGTAAAAAGATAATTGAGTGAAGCCCCGGGCGGGATTTGAACCCGCGACCTGCCGCTTACGAGGCGGCCGCCCTAACCACTAGGCAACCGGGGCTCAGCATTTCAAAAAATGAGAGGCTTGAAATAAAACTTACTTTAACCTCATTTAACGGCTTTAGTCTTCTTTGCGTATAAGGGGCAATAAAAAGTAATAAAGTACAAACCATTATAGTTATTTGGAGATAGAGTTGTCAGAAAGTAAGTGTCCATATGCCGAAAAGAGAGAGGTTCAATTCGGTCTTTTCGACATGCTTGGGAAATTAGACGTCTTTTGTACTAGACAAAATAAGATGGTGAGTTCGAAAAAGTTCAAATGTTTTAACCCTGATCACGTTAAATGTAAGTTCTATGTACCTCCTCCGCCAACGGTAACTCCTATGCAACCTCCTCAACCAGTTGTCACACCTGAACCACATATTGAAGGCCCTCCTTTGTCAGCTTCTGAGCCTCAGCCCTCTCCACCTGTAATTCCAAGTGTGAGTGTTGAAGCACCAGCACAACAAGAGCAACCTAAACCTCCACGTGAAGCAGGCAAAACATGTAATACATGCTTACTTTACAGTCCGTCATCCAGTAGATGCTTAAAGCTCATGATTACGGTCAAGGACCCCAATGATCCTCCATGTCTAAAAACTGAGACCATAATATAATCTTCACATGCTTACTTTACGGTCATCATAGAAATGCTTATAAATAAAGTTTCCTTAGCAGGAATAAGGGGATCTAGTTTTGTCCATAGAACTCTTAATGTTTAAGAACATAGACGAGCTTTTCAAATACATAGATGATGAGATAAATAGAGTTCGAAGCTTATTAAGCGAATACTTCCGTAGGCTTGATGAATTGAGAATTAAGGTTGAGAGAATAAAAAAGCTTGAGAAATCAATTTCGAGTATTGCTGGTGGTGCCATAAAGTCAAGTGAAGGCAAAGAGATAGACTTAATGGGAATAAAAGTGGTGATTGATCCCAGCTATGAGCAAGAAGTGAACTTCATAGAAGAAGCTGCGAAATCCCTACAAGATAGATTGACTGTTTTGCAGAAAATTAGAAAGGCTATTGAGCCCTTGTCGACGATAGAGGATGCTGACATAGAAGTTTTGATAATGAATGGCGTGCCAGTAAGGATACACATAAGAATACGATGATATGGAAAGGCCTTCGTTGCACCATTAGGCTAGCTCTTTAGGTGTTCCCATCCTCGTCTCTCTATACTCTTCTCAATGCCCTCTACAAGTAGCTTTAACTTTTTATCAGATGTGACTTCACCCATAATACATACTTTTTTAGCTAAATCGCTCGGCAATTTATTAAGAGAATCGCGTTTTAATGTAAAAATCAGTGAGTACTCTTCACCACCATATAGCGCTAAATCCCAAGGATCCAGATTATAACTCTCAGCATATATCCATACCTCTCGTGGCATTGGTATATTTCTTATTGTCATCCCAACATTATTTAAAGAACACAAGGTATGTAAGCTCCAGGCAAGTCCATCGCTACAATCCATTGAAGATGTAACTATACCTAGGCGAGCTAACTTTAATCCTTCCTTGAGATAAGCTTTGGGATAATAGACGGCTCTTTTTGCTTTTAGCTCTATTCTTTTGGTGGGGGCTTTCTTACCTTCAAGTAAAATCTTGTAAGCTATGCTTGTTAATCCGAATTCTCCTATACAAGCAACTAAATCCCCTTCTTTAGCTCCTTTGCGCTTCATAATCATGTTTTCATTGGCAATGCCAATTATGGTACCACTCAAGATTAGCTCAGAAGCCTCTGTTATATCCCCACCCCATATGTAAAGCCCATATTTAGCCGCTGCATCCCTCCAGCCTTTAGCTATTTCCTCTATGTAAGCGACATCATAATCCCTCGGTAGACCAAGAGAAAAGAGAATGCCTAACGGTCGTACGCCTTTAGCGGCCATGTCGCTTACGTTCATAATGACCGACTTAAATCCTATACTATGAGGCGTCATCCCGGGAAGTACATCAGTACTCCATGCAAGCGCATCAACATGGGCAACAAGCACACGGCCTCTTCCAATTCTCCGAGCAATGACATCATCATTTAAGCCCATAATCTCTTCAGGATCCCTAATAAGAATACGC
>QMSF01000262.1 GCA_003649565.1 Thermoprotei archaeon
AGCTAATGATTTTCTTTAACAGCATTTATATGCTTTATTTAGCTCTCCTTGAAGTTGCTTGAAGCTTATTTGAGCTATGCTAAAGGTTATTTAGCCTAAGATGTTTGATTTCTAAGTGGTGTTAAGCTTGAGAAAGCTGTTATACATAGTCCTTGACGGTGCAGGCGATAGACCTAATCCTCAGCTTGAAGGCAAAACACCACTTCAATACGCTCATAAGCCGAACATCGATGATCTAGCTAAAGCGGGGATTACGGGGCTTGTCTACACTGTTGGCAAAGGCGTTGCGCCGGAATCAGACGTCGCTGTCCTCAGCATTTTAGGTTACGACCCTTTCAAGCATCATACAGGAAGAGGGGCTCTAGAGGCATTAGGCGCAGGTCTAGAATTCAAAGATGGATGGCTAGCCTTAAGATGCAATTTCGCGACGATAGACAAGGACCTTAGAATTATAGATAGGAGATGCGGTAGAACCCTAACAACGCGGGAAGCGGCCGAACTCGCCAAGGCAATAAATGAAGAGGTCAAACTTGAAGGGGCCGAGGTCACTTTTAGGAGCACTATTGGTCATCGAGGGGTTCTTGTAATTAGAAGGCTTGATGGCTCTCTTTCAAGCAATATAACGAATACCGATCCAGCATATGAGAAAGTAGGCGGTTTAGGAGTAGCAAAGGCGGGGGTCAATATGAAGATAGCCGAGTGCAAGCCCCTCGATGATAAGGAGGAGACGATAATGGCGGCTAAGCTCGTTAACGACTTTACCTTTAAGGCTATAGAGGCCCTCGATAAACATCCGGTAAACGACGAGAGAAGGCGAAAAGGCCTCTTGCCAGCCAACGCCCTTCTATGCAGAGACGCCAGCCATGAACGCCCTAAGCTCAAGCCCATAAATGAGCTCTACGGCATAAAAATGGCCTGTCTAGCTGAAATGCCCGTTGAAAGAGGCATAGCAATAGCAGCAGGCATGGAGATAGTGCCCATACCCCCAATGACTGGAAACCTCGAAGTAGACTATAAGCTTAGAGCTGAAAGCGCACTCGAAGCCCTACTCAAATATGATGGAGTATACGTCCACTTAAAAGGCCCCGACGAGCCTGGCCATGATGGAGATCCAATACGCAAAGCAAAGTCAATCGAGGACATAGACAAGTACTTCTTCAACATAATAGTCGAAGAGCTCGATCCAGAGGAAACCATAATCATAGTGACATCCGACCACGCGACACCATGCACATTAAAAGCCCATTCAGACGATCCAGTCCCAATACTAATAGCTGGCGGCGACATAGAGCCCGACGAAGTAGAGAGCTTCGACGAGGAAGCATGCAGAAACGGTGCAATAGGCATAATAAAAGGCGTGGAAATAATGCCCAAAGCATTACAGTACGTAAAGCAATAACGGTGTTTAAAGCATCTACCCTCATTGCTGAAACATTTTCCCCTTTAAAGTTATACAACATATAGCTAATGATATTATAGGGCAAAAAACGGCACGCTTTAACACTATGAATGTATGGAGTACATTAATGAAAAGATTTAACCAGAATACATATAGTAATTATGCTGAGGTCTTACAAATGGGTAAAATTAGGACTAGCATTTACATTGATCAGAGTTTATGGCAGCACTTCAAAGAGATGGCATTTAAGAAAGGTTTAGAGCCAAGTAATCTTTTAGAAGAGTTGATAAAAGAAGCTTTGACTAGTGAAGCTATTGACAACATGTTGACTGCCCTCATAGATAGCGAAGACTATGAATTAGACTTTAGACCTGTTAAACCTCGTGAGGGGACTGTAAGCGCCCTCATCAGGGTTATGAGAGATGAGCGAGCATCTGGTATACCTTGATAGTAGCGCTATTGTAAAGAGGTATGTTCAAGAGCCATCAAGTGATACGATTAGAGAGAAATACCTCAAAGCATACTCAGGCGAAGTAAGCTTAGCCTGTAGCTTATGGAATATAGGTGAAGTTCTAGGAGTTTTTGATCGTGCTCGAAGAATTGGTAGGTTAAGCAATGGCGATTACATTATAGCTAAAAGAAGATTCCTATCAGAAACCAAGAGGCTCATAAAGCTAGGAGTTATGATTATAGTTCCATTAAAAACCGGCATTATAAAGGAGACTTGGAACCTCATAGAGAAGCACCACATATATGAAGCAGATGCCCTGCAATTAGCCTCAGCAAGATACGTTAAAGCTCAGACATTCATGACTGGAGATAGACAAACACATGAGGCTGCTCTTAAAGAGGGGTTAAAGAGCATCTACTTAGCATGAAGAATTAAGCTTCATAGCCTCGTTTAGACATAGTTTCATGGTATAATGGGTATGACCCCGAGACTCTGACATACACCTCTAACTATGAGCCTTAAGCCTATGTAGAAGTAAATTATGGCCAAAAGCAGCTTATACTTAGCTGGCGAAGTTCTATGAGCTAATACGGGACCTACTTGAGCTAACGCTATGCTTGAAACACCTATAAACCCCCACATAATCAGGTTAAACCA
>QMSF01000263.1 GCA_003649565.1 Thermoprotei archaeon
GTATCATGTTTCTTTCGATGAAGGATGAACTAATCTTTTATGATGATAAAAGCTAGGACTATATATTTAAAATCGATAAGCCTTTCCCTTTAAATAACACTGTCCACCAAGATGTTTAGCTAAATTTGTGAATCAGATCAACAAGCGGCTCTGTTACTTTATCCCAGTTATATTTCTCTTTTATTACTCTTAATGCGTTGCTAGCAAAATTATAGTATGCATCCTCGTCACTTATTAATTCAAATATTCCCTCAGCAAATTCTTTCGGCTCACCACTAGTCACAATACCTACCTTCTCCATCCTTATTATCTCACTCCAACCTCCAATATAATTTGCCACAACTGGCAATCCTACCGACATATAATCGAAGAGCTTAATAGGAGGCCCAAGCATCCTAGCCTTATTTTTAGAAGAAGTAAGAATTCCAACATGACATTGTTTCATAAAATCAAACAACTCATTACGTGTCTTAAACCAGAAAAAATTAATATTTAAATCATCAATCTTACTTAACATCTTTATCCTTTTTAGTTCATCTCCCTTTTTAGTCATATAAACTTCATAATTTGCTATCTTCTCCTTTAAGTACACAAGACTTCTAATAAAAATATCTACCTTTTCCCGATAAGATAAAAGCCCAGCAAAAATAAACTTATAAGGTAGTGTCCTTCTCGGGATCTTCCTGATTCTAATTCTTCCAGCAGGAGGCACTAAAACCACATTATTCCTTATTCCGTATGTCTCGTATATATATTTCCTTAACGCCTCGCTTACAACAGCTATTCCCTCTACCTCATTTAACAATTCCCCCAACTTACTTTGCATTTCTTTGTATTCCAAGCTATCGTACCGCAGTATGTTCGCTGCAACTAATTCTTCTGCCGTTATATTATGAAGATCTACAAGTGTGGGTATTCCTGACTTTTTAGAAGCTAGCAAACCTGGTACTATAGCAAAATCCTGCTCTATTACAAGCACATCTATATTTCCTTTCTTTAATTTTTCAGCTAAATCTTCTGCTAGCTTTTTATAGAAAAAATTTTCCCTGAAAATCTTATTAGCGGTAATAGAACGTGTTCTTTTACCATAATATATTCTTCTTAGGAGTGAATACATGTTCTTAGCCATGAAATCAAATAAGTTCAAAACCTTTACCTTCTCCACCTTAATCGAATCTACCTCTTTCACACTTTCAAATGGATTAAAAATCTTTACCTCGAATCCCCCTTTTTTTAACGATTTAGCTATCTCGACCAACCTGGTCGTCGAGCCTAATGACTCTGACAATGGATGTAAAAATAGAAAACCAACACGTGCTTTTTCCAGACATTGCCGCCTAAGTGTCATAAAGAGACGTGCCTCCATTTATAAACTTCAAAGTTAACCACCATTAAAGTTATTCCTCAACCTACTCTGTAATATATGTGATATTTTAAATAAACTTAGTTAGCCTATTGAATCCTTCTCGTTTGCAGATAAAACACATATATACCATCCATCCTCCTAATCAAGACAATAGTGACTTAAATGTGTAATTGTATCCAAAAACTTAGAGTTCAAACTTCAAGTTTTTAACTTAAAGATACAGTAATCCACATATACCACCTACGTAGAAATAGATGCACCAAAAGGTTAAAACACGATAAATTAAGATCTAGTAGCCCATATATAAAAATTTACATGCCTATATGACACTTTCTAGTATTCTTGTAAAAAGATTCGCAACTCGATTCCAATTTAACTCTTCTGCACGTTTGATAGCACTTCTGATCATTTTTTTCCGCAATTCATCATTTTCTAAAACCTTTATTAATGTTTTAGCAAGAGCTTTTATATCACCCGAAGGTACGAGAATTCCAGTTTCCATATGTTTTATGGAATCCCGTAGCCCAGGGACATCATAACCAACTACTGGAGTTCCACAAGCATTTGCTTCGATTACCGTAATTCCCCATCCTTCCATAATAGATGTGGCCACAAGTACCTGAGCCTTAGACAGAATAGCTACTTTTTCCTCCTCTAAAACGTCACCTAAAAATCTTACAGAATCAGTAAGACCAAGTTTTCTAACCAGCAACTTAAGCTGATTAAAATAGTGTGGTGAGGAAACTCTGCCCGCAATACATAACTTTGCTTCGGGAACCTCTTTCTTTAATAATTTAAACGCTTTGATGATCTCATGTACTCTTTTATATCTCATTATTCTTCCAAAATACAATACTAGTAATTTCTCTTTAACATACCTACGGCTCATAGAATATAGTTTGTCAAAATCAACTCCTGGAGGGACCACATATACATTGTGATACCCTAAGGATCTCAGGATTTTTTCCGAACTTTTGGAGACAGTTATTATCGGTATCTTATGGTACACCTTTGGAGTCAATTTCCTTTCTACAAAATCTATACACTTAGCTAAGGGTCTAGGCGCCTCTTCATAGAGCTGTCTCATCCCGATGTGATGAATAATTCCAACGATGCTGCAATTCTTAAACAATA